>CALMKY010000445.1 GCA_937867195.1 uncultured Saprospiraceae bacterium
TTTAGCTCCTAAAAATAACTCTTCTGAGCTTATGTTTTAAATATCATGAGAAAATGCTGGAATCTAAGGCTTCAGTATTTTCTCTTATTGCTTGTTGCTTTGTTGTCTTGTTTAGTGGTATGTCTTCTCTTTGATTTCTTTTCAACTCATTCAATAATTCAGGTAATAAGACGGAGTGCGCTCCGGTTAAAGTGGATATTCCTATAAAATGAACATCGTTTTCTATTGCATGTTTGCAAGCTTCTTGCGGTGTTTGAAATAATGGACCCATGTCGACATCAAATCCAAGATCGGCAAAGCCGGCAGCAATGATTTTAGCTCCGCGATCATGACCATCTTGACCCAGTTTTGTGATTAAAATCCTCGGCCTTCTTCCATATTTTTTTTCAAAATGGATTACTTGTTGATATGCTTTCTTGAAAAATATATTATCCATGCTATTCTTGCCGTATGCTTTGGTTAGTCCCTGTATCGGTGCATGATATCTTCCTGCCGCGTGTTCGATAGCGGTGGATATTTCTCCCAGAGTGGCTCTGCATCTTGCAGCCTGGATGGCTTTCTCCAGTACATTCATCGAATCAATTTTCATGGCTTCGGTGATTTCTTTCAAAGCTTGATTTACTTTCGTGTCATCTCTGGATCTTTTTACTTCTTTTAGTCGCCGCAATTGATTTTCAATGACCTTTTTATGCTGTATGACCAGGATCGGAGGCCATTGGTCATCCGAGGATTTAAAATAGTTAAGTCCTACAATTTTTTCATGACCGCTATCGATTCGGGCCTGGCGGCTTGCAGCAGCTTCTTCTATTTTTTGTTTTGGATACCCAAGCTGGATAGCTTTCGTCATGCCCCCCTTTGAAATAACTTCGTTTATAATTTCTCTCGCCTGATGGATAAGTTGGTTGGTCAGATGATCTATTTCATAGCTTCCTCCGATGATATCAGACCATTTCGTAATTCCGGATTTAGTTTGCAAGTAGAGTTGAGTTTCTCTGGCGATGGCCGCTGTTTCGATCGTAGGCAAAGAAATGGCCTCATCCATACTATTGGTGTGCAGGGACTGGGTACCGCCTAAGGTCGCAGCCAAGGCTTCAATAACAGTTCGGGTAATATTATTTTCTATTTCTTGCTTCGTCAAGGACCATCCTGACGTCTGACAATGTGTGCGTAATAATTTCGATTTTTCTTTTTTGCCACCGACGCGGGTTATTAATTCATTCCATAAAACGCGGGCTGCCCTGAGCTTGGCGATTTCTGTTTTTAGATCCATACCAATTCCAAAAAAGAATGAAACATTCGGTGCAAATAAATCTATATCCAGGCCTGCTTTTTTCCCATATTCCAGATATTCATAGCCATCTGCCAATGTAAATGCAAGTTCTAAATAGGGTGGTGCACCAGCTTCTAACATATGATACCCGCTGACACTGATTGCATTGAACTTAGTCATGTATTGCGCAGTATATTTAAAAATATCCGTTACCAATCGCATGCTGGCTTCGGGTGGATAGATATAGGTGTTGCGAACTAAAAATTCTTTAAGGATATCGTTTTGAATGGTACCCGATAATTGCGACGGGCTTACCTGCTGTTCTTCAGCCGCCACAATATAGAAAGCCATGATCGGTATCACAGCACCATTCATAGTCATGGACACGGACATTTGATCGAGAGGAATGCCGTCGAATAGGATTTTCATATCCTCTACGGTGTCGATCGCAACACCTGCTTTTCCTACATCACCCTGCACACGGGGATGGTCTGAATCATAACCCCGATGGGTAGGTAAGTCAAATGCCACGCTGAGCCCTTTTTGCCCTTTAGCAAGATTATCTTTATAAAATTGATTACTTTCTTCTGCCGTTGAAAAGCCCGCATATTGTCTGATGGTCCAAGGTCGCAGGATATACATGGTCGCATAAGGTCCTCCTTCAAATGGAGGTAAACCCGGACCAGGACGATGTTTGTTTTCATGAATATTCTGTTCGAACAGAATGGGTTGCCAAGGGTTCATAATGAATAAAATAAAGTATCGGAATGGGGAGATTCGTTCATCATCGGCCAGCCAGCATAGATCGCAATAGATATCCAGATCGAAGTATTCATTAAATAGGGATACGGTAATATCAATAGAAAATAAAAAAGGACTGCCGTTAACTTAAGGAATGAAAAAAATATTCTTTGATTGATTTTTTTTCTCATCAGGATCATGACAATGCCGATCACAATCAAACTCCCTTCGAGTACATAATGCATGGTGCGGATCTGGTCACGCGTAAGCCAGCCGGCCAGACCAATACTATCCTTCCAGAGATTTTGATACTTCCACAAGGCGGTTTTCATTTGACTAAGGTATTGATTTGGTAATGAAAAAAACAGATGGATATGTTTCCAAGCGCCACTGATCAACAGCATGCCTAGGCTCGTCTGGACCATCGGCCTCACGATCTTGATAAAAGGATCTGTTCGTTTGCTTAACAGGAGGTTTAATAGAAATGCAATCAGAAGAAAAACGATCACATATCGGCTCATCAGGATGCAGGCCATCAGGATCCCGATCCAGGCTAGTTTTCTATAGATCACTGAGATGATCAGAAGGATATAATAGGCATAGACTACTCCCTCTTCTGAATAGATAAAGACTTCTTTCCGTACATGCAATACAAAATCAAACCATATGAAAATGAATGCATATAAAAAAATGGATCGATGAGGATGCATTCGTTGCAGACTAAGAATCAATAAGGATAATAGTAACATGCCGATCGTGATCCATCTCGGATCAAATTGGAAAACTTTACTGAGGATAAAGGGCATCCAGAGTGCAGGTAGGTAAATAGGCTGCACGCCTTTCCAGATTTCAGGTATGACCAGGTATGGATCTTTAAAATGCAACCAACGGTCACACATGATGTCAATAACAGGTAACATATCCGCCTGCTTATAATCCAAAGGGTTGTTTATATAAATTTGTTGCAATTCAGGAACAACCCAAAGACAGGCTACGAACCATAAGATTAATCCTATCGTCCGATTGGACTTAAAATCATTTTCGCTTGGTTTTATATAAATTAAAAAACAAACTTGCAAGCAGGCACTGCTGATGAATGTCCATCGACAAACCGTAAGACCGTAAATAGATTGCCAATGAGTTAGGGATAACAGCTCAACCAAGATCAATAAAAAGAAGATGATATCCAGACTGATCCCTATTGATAGTTCTGTTAATATTCTTTGAAATGGCTTATTCACAAAATAAAATCGTTGTTATTGACATATTGCAGATATTTTGACACAATGTCAGAGACTATTAGCTTATCATTATGGTTTTTTAAGAGTTATTTAAATTGTTTCGAAAGGACATTCGGTATTTTTGCAGCTCTAAATAGCTAAACAACTTTATTATAAAAATATGTTATAGTTTGTTGCAAGACTAATATTTTACAGGAAATTTTAGTTTCTTAGCGTTACCAAATTATTTCAGACAATTTAGTCCTAATGCGAAAAAGCCAACATAATCAGTTTGTAGCCTTCATTATGCTGGTCTTAGCATATTTGGTTCCCCATCGCGCTCATGCGAATCCGATGCCTTCACTTGAAACAGTTCATCAAATCTATACCGACTTATTTGTAGATCTCACAGAAGCTGAGCTGGAAGCTCGTATTTTGACGGTTACTAATTTGTTTGAGCCAAAGTTTACATCGGAGGTAAAAGGTTTTCTCAGAGTATATCTTTCGTCGCGACCATCTTGGTCACAGACTTTATTAGGTCGCACCAATATTTTCTTTCCCATATTTGAACGTAAAATAGAAGATAAGGGATTACCCAATGATGTGAAATTCATTTCCATTATTGAGTCAGCATTGCGTACCGAGGCACGGTCCCGGGTAGGGGCTCAAGGCTTATGGCAATTTATGCCGGGTACAGCTAAAGATAATGACCTGGTCATAGATAAATATATTGACGAGAGAGAAGATCCCTACCGGGCTACGGATGCCGCCCTTGAATATCTTTCTGAATTGCATCATCGGTACAATGACTGGGCTCTGGCGATTGCAGCATACAACAGCGGACCCGGCAGAGTTAATCAGGCGATGGCGATTACCGGAGCTAAAAACTTTTGGGCTATTCGTGACTATTTACCCAGGGAAACCCGCAATTATGTGCCTTCATTTCTGGCTGCAGCATATTTGATGAAGTATTATTCAGAACACTACCTCACCCCGGATGTTCCAAGACTTGATTTCCAATTGACCAGGGCATTTAAGGTGTAC
>CALMKY010000446.1 GCA_937867195.1 uncultured Saprospiraceae bacterium
CTGAAAACCATCGCCACCTTGAATCACAAACCACTCGTCCAGTCCGATGCCGCTTGCCGAACGCACCGCCGACGGACCGCACCAGGTGTTGTTGTCTTGCAAGCCGCCGCACACGCCGTAGGGCGTCTGGTTATCAAACGCGACGTGATAGAACTGGCTGACGGGCAGATTGCGCAGCCAGACATAGTTTTTGCTCTTGTCATACGAAATGCCCACACCGCCGTCGCCACCGATCATCACGTGATTCGAGTTGTTCGGATTGATCCACGCCGCGTGAAAGTCCACGTGAATCTTGCGCGCGCCGTCGTTGTTGAAGGTTTTGCCGCCGTCGTCCGAGATGAACAGTTGCACGCCCAGTACGTAAATGCGCAGATCGTTGTTGGGGTCAACGCGAATCTGGCTGAAATACATCGGGCGCGGATTGGTCGCGCTCATCTTCGTCCACGAAGCGCCCGCGTCGTCGCTGCGATAGGTGCCGCTCTCTTTCGGATGTTCAATGCGCGCGTACAAGACATTCGGATTGCGGCGATACACGTCAAGGCCGATGCGCCCCATTGCGCCTTCGGGAATGCCTTTGGTCAGCTTTGTCCAGTTGCGTCCGGCATCGGTGGATTTCCAAATCGCGCTGCCCGTGCCGCCGCCATTCATGCCCCACGGCGCGCGGCGGCGCTGATAGGTCGCGGCATAGAGCGTCTTGTTGTTCGACGGGTCTTGCACCAGCTCGGTCGCGCCGGTGTTTTCATCCGTCGCCAGCACACGCTGCCACGTCAGGCCGCCGTCAGCAGTCTTGTACACGCCGCGTTCGCCGCCTGCGCCCCACAACGAACCCAGCGCCGCGACATAAACGACATCGTGATCTACAGGATCAACGATGATGCGCGCGATGTGCATAGACTGTTTCAGCCCCATGTTTTTCCAGGTCTTACCGCCATCCATACTTTTATAGATACCTGAGTTTTTTCCGCCGCTGTTAAACGAATAAGGTGTACGGCGAAATTCCCATACAGTTGCATAGACAATATTGGTATTGGTAGGATCGACGGCAATATCTGCGCAACCCACTTTATTATCGATGTATAAAATTTTAGAGAATGTGTTGCCTCCATCGGTAGATTTATACAAGCCACGTTGATCACTGTCTGACCAGAGAGGTCCTGGAACGGCCACATAAATTGTATTGCTGTTTTTAGGATCAATAATGATTTTAGAAATATGCTCCGTATTATCGAGGCCACCAATTCGTTTCCAGTTTTCTCCACCATCAGTTGTTTTATAAAAACCTTCGCCAACGGATACGGTATTGCGCATATTGCTTTCACCTGTACCTACGTAAATGGTTTTTGGATTTTGCTGATCAATGGCAATGGCTCCGATGGATTGACAATATTTATCAAAAATGGGATTAAATGAGACACCGGAATTTGTAGTCTTCCAGACTCCACCTCCTGCAGTGCCGACATAGATGGTTCTAGGTTCATTGTCGACCCCTGCAATACTCGAAATGCGGCCGCCGGTAATCGCAGGACCTAAATGTCGTGCCGACATCTGTCCAAAGGTAGCAGACGAAATTTGCGCCCGCACATTCAGTGCAATGACAGAAAATAAAATGATCGTATATATCTTTTGATTGATTTTCATGATTCTTTGATTAATTAAATGAGCAATCGTGATTATTTCTTTTTAGCAATTGAAAAAGTTGCAGGATCAATCGGCGCATTCACATCGATATTTTCGTAAGTGACGTTGTCTACTGTGTATGGATAAACGACACCTGCAGAAGTAGCTTTGAAATTATAATAATTCGATATATTGGTATATTCCTGGCCATTGCTGATCCCTTTTACTTTGGTACGGATGATATACCAGGTTTCAGGATCTATGTAATAGAAAACGGTCTTATTGGGTAATACGTTTAATTTTAATTGTATGGCATCCACGCCATCCACATCTTCAGGCTCCATCAATTCAATTGAATAACCTTTGGAAGCGTAATCAATAAAATTGCTCTGGATGTCGAGATCATTCAATCCCTGCTTAAGATCTTCAGGAGTCGCTCTTTCCGGAGATGTCATACCATTAAATGGACTAAAGTTCCATCCGGTGTCACGGGCCTGGATAGAATATCCGGTAAGTCCGTTAAATGTAAACTCCTGTTTGAATATTTTATCGTGAATAAAATACAGATTGAGTGGGACTTTGATACCACCACCGCCGAATTCAATAATTCCCTGCATTTTCAATGTTTGGATGGCTTTGAGCTTATCCATGCCGCCTTTCGCTTGGATAACTTTAGCTATAACTTCGTCAGCCGTTTTTTGTGCATGTGTAGCTAGAGCACATGTGGTTATAAACAGAATGATAGAAAAAGATTTCATATTAAAATAAAGAGATTACTACCAATTAAATAAAATGTGAAATTAGAATGAGTATGAGCCTTTCATGCACAAGATTCGACCAGTGAATGAATTCTGCTGACCAATCTTATCCAACAAAATTGGGAAAAAATAAATTATCCATTATCCCTTTTCTTTCAAAATGAATGATTTCCACCCCAAATGGGTGATTTGCTTCGTTTTTTAATTCGTCAAATTTTGTTTAAATTCTTGAGTCGAATTAATCCTTTTCCGTGTAAATTTGTTCTTAATTAGACAAAATCCAAATAAGTTATTTTGATTTAATCTATAAAGTACTAGAAATGAAACGGGTATATCTTGATAATAACGCGACTACTCCTTGTGATCCGAGAGTAGTGCAGGCTATGCTTCCCTATTTTACGGAAAAATTTGGCAATGCTGCCAGCCGCAGCCATCCATTTGGCTGGGAAGCAGAGGAAGCTGTGGATTATGCTCGCGAACAAATAGCTGCGTTGATCCATGCAGATCCGAAGGAAATTATTTTTACTTCCGGTGCGACTGAATCAGATAATCTGGCTATCAAAGGTGTTTATGATATGTATCGCTCAAAAGGCAATCATATCATCACCGTTACTACTGAACACAAAGCAGTTCTCGATACTTGTAAACACCTCGAAGAAAAAGGGGCAGAAATAACTTATCTCAAAGTAAACGATAAAGGCCTGATCGACCTAACAGAACTCGAAGCTACAATCAAGCCCACGACTATTTTAGTTTCGGTCATGTGGGCTAATAACGAAACTGGTGTAATCCAGCCTATCAAAGAAATTGGCGCGATTTGCGCAAAGCACGGGATACTTTTTATGTCGGATGCCACACAAGCCGTAGGGAAAATAGATGTCAATCCACGTGAAATGGGTGTGCATCTCATGGCTTTTTCCGGTCATAAAATGTATGGTCCCAAAGGCGTGGGAGCCTTGTATGTATCTCGTAAGAACCCTCGGGTCAAAGTGACAGCTCAGATGGATGGTGGGGGACACGAAAGAGGTATGCGGTCAGGAACGCTCAATGTAACGGGCATTGTAGGACTTGGTAAAGCAGCGGAATTGGCAAGGCTTGAAATGAAATCCGATATGGAACGAATCGTAAAGCTCAGGGATCGATTGGAAAATACACTCGCCAATTCACTGGAAGAAGTCTATATCAATGGTGATCCCAATCATAGAATGCCGCACGTGACCAATATGTCTTTTAAACATGTTGAGGGAGAAGGACTTATGATGACATTCAATCAAAACATGGCGTTGTCATCCGGAAGTGCTTGTACATCTGCCTCATTGGAACCGAGTTATGTATTGGTTGCATTGGGACTGGGTGATGACCTGGCCCATTCATCTTTGCGATTTTCATTGGGTCGATTTACGACCGACGAAGACATCGATATTGCCATCAAGTCGATTCAGGACGGAGTCAATCACATGCGATCGCTCAGTCCAATCTGGGAGATGTATAAAGAAGGCATTGACCTAACCCAGGTATCCTGGTCGGCACATTAAACATATTCAACACTATTATTGTTAATTATAAAATCAAATCATCATGGCTTATTCAGAAAAAGTACTCGATCACTTTCATCATCCGAAGAATGTAGGCACACTCGATAAAAGCAAAAAGAATGTAGGTACGGGTCTCGTAGGAGCTCCTGAATGCGGGGATGTCATGAGATTGCAAATCGAAGTAGACCAAGCCAGTGGTACAATCACCGACGCTAAATTTAAAACATTTGGTTGCGGATCAGCCATCGCTTCTTCCTCTTTGGCAACGGAGTGGCTCAAAGGAAAATCCATCGACGATGCACTCAAAATCGATAATATGGATATCGTGGAAGAGCTTGCCTTGCCCCCAGTAAAAATTCACTGCTCTGTCCTTGCAGAGGATGCAATCAAAGCAGCGATTAAAGACTATCAGGAAAAAAACAGTATCGCAGTTCCTGCAGAGGCAGCTACTGTCTAATGCCTCATTCCGTAATCCGCATTTTGCCTTCTTAAATTAAATCGCCATCGAAATCGTAATTCGTACATCGTAATTCGTATAAAATATCATGGTTCACGTATCAGATAATGCCAAACAACGAATCTCCGAGATCATGCAGAAAGAAAATCTCGGCAAGGATTATTTCGTGCGGGTGAGCGTGACAAGTGGCGGATGCTCTGGCCTGACCTACAATATGGATTTTGATAACGAAGAAAAACCAAAAGATCAAGTATTCAATGATAATGGCGTCAAAGTCGTGACGGATCTCAAAAGCTTCTTGTATTTATTCGATACTACGTTGGATTTCTCCGGTGGACTGCAAGGCAAAGGATTTTATTTTGAAAATCCGAATGCATCTAGAACCTGTGGTTGCGGTGAGAGTTTTGCCGTTTAGCACCAATCTAAGCAATTGCAAAGCACACAATTCTTGAACATTTATTATGGAGCATTGAATATTGAGAATTAATTTAATTATGTTCAATATTCAACGATCCATGTTCGATTCCCAGGGAAACTTATCTTTACCCCATGATTAAAGTCGGAGACTACAATGACCTCAAGGTTCTTCGCTCGACTTCCATTGGATTATACCTCGATGATGGAGATGAAGGAATTTTATTGCCCAAAAGATTTGTTCCGGAAAATGCAACACTAGGTGATGAGATTAAAGTCTTTGTCTACCACGATAAGGAAAACCGATTAATAGCAACTACTCAGACTCCACATGGAAAAATATACGATATCGTTTTATTAAAATGTATCACATCTACTAAAGAAGGCGCTTACCTCGACATGGGATTGATGAAAGATCTTTTCGTGCCGATGCGCAATCAGCAAACCTATATGGTCGAAGGTCAGCAGTATTTAATAAAATTATACCTTGATCAGGTTTCCGGTAAAATAGTCGGCACAGAAAGACTCGAACCATTTTTAAGCAATGATCTACTAACCGTGCAGGTAAATGACGAAGTCAATTTAATTGCATACCGAAAAACCAATCTCGGATTTTTAATGATCATCAATAATCAATATCTTGGTTTACTTCATAATAACGAGATATACCGTGACCTCAAGCCCGGAGATAAAATGAACGGATACATTAAATCAATAACGGCATCGCATAAAATCGATCTGGTCTTAGGTAAACAAGGATATAAACGTACTGAAGACGAAAGTGAAAAAATCATTAGTATGCTAAAAGAGAATAATGGCTTTTTACCCTATCACGACAAGACCGATCCGGAGACCATCTATAAAGTATTCTCCATGAGTAAAAAGACTTTTAAAATGACGATCGGTAGATTGTATAAATCAAAAAAAGTAAATCTTGAAAAGGATGGAATTAGACTCAATTGACAATTTTGTCTTTGTTA
The DNA here is from genome assembly GCA_937867195.1 of uncultured Saprospiraceae bacterium. Classification (GTDB taxonomy): domain Bacteria; phylum Bacteroidota; class Bacteroidia; order Chitinophagales; family Saprospiraceae; genus JADJLQ01. The sequence goes on from CALMKY010000446.1 coordinate 5,762, forward strand.
ATGATCGATTGTAAAATTTTAACACTTATAGCCAGCACGAATACCCAAATTCAGAACTTTCTCACTTAAAACATCATCATGAGTGTATACAATATTTTGACCAGGATAATAAGGCCTGATAGAATAGTCGAATCTTGCAAATTTAAGGTTTAAGGTCAAGCCTGCATTAAGATGATCTGAAATATTAAAAGTACCATTCATTTTGATACCGTATGACAATGCTGTAAGATCATGCGTTTCACTTCGATTTTGTCTTTTCGCCAGTAGTTTGCCCTTTAAAAAAATAAAAATGATAATTAGGATAAGTAGAAATTTCATATCCTAAAGCAGGTCCAATTTCCAAAATGACCTTATTCAATTTACAATAAAATAAATAATTCAAGGATAAGTAATTAAACTGATAATCATCATGATAAAATCGAAAAACGCCAGTCGGGCTTTGAAAATATTGAGTATAAAGATTTTCCAAGTTAGTAAGATTTACAGGATTGTTTTGCGTGCCAACAGTCAGGGCAATTTTACTCTTGTTTTTTAAAATCAATTCAGGACTTAATTCAATAAATTTGCCAATGGTTGCAAATCCCGTTTTTTGTATCCAGTATCCATCAAGCATTGTTGAAACATTATCAACTCTGATTACTCCAAGCTCTG
>CALMKY010000447.1 GCA_937867195.1 uncultured Saprospiraceae bacterium
GTATTTATTGAAAAAAACAATTTAACCGGCCGGTATGAGTTAATAGGCTTGGGAGATACCAGTTATGATGCCACCAAAGAATTATTAAAAACGGTCAAAGCCAATGGTTTTGAAGATGCCAGTATCCTTGCTTACTATCAAAATCAAAGATTGAGTAATTCATCTTTAGCCAAATGGTCAACGAAATATCCTGACTTAATAAAGTACATCAATCGCAGTGAATAACGATTTATGCAATACAGATCCAGTCGGGGGGGATGACCAGTTCCGGGTTGTTAATATAAGCTAAATAATAACCACCCGCTCCTTTGCCGCATAATTTCATAAAATAATCCTTCTTGATGAATCCTTGCTGCCAGATCTTTTTCATTGGTTCGGTGATCAACGGCATTAAAAGCTGGAATTGAATAGTAGAAATGGATTGGATCAAATCATTAATCCCTTCCATGTTCAAGGCTCCCAGTTTGGTTATTAATTCAGTATTCAATTCTGATAAAGCATGAATTTGTTTCCTAAATCCGGATGCTTGCAACTGCGTATTAAACCAATGAATACCATCCATTTGTCTTGGTTGGTTTGAATTTATTAAATAAAATTTTTTTAAAATAGATCCAGGAAAATGATGGAGGATTTCATGGTGGTCATTTTTTTTTACAATCGGTTTATTGAAATATGAAACCAGGGGATCAAAGCCCGAGCTTTTGCCGTGAAAATGATTTTCGATGACCGCAAATATATTTCTAAGTGTCGAGAAATCATCCGTTTTGGCCTGAGTATAAAATTTGTCATAGACAGCTGCCGTCAAGGCACCACTGCTTCCCAGGCCATAGCCCTCTGGAATGGTTGATTCAAAAGTTAATCCCTGGTTGGCCTGTGACAGAAAAGTCGTGCTGTCAATAAATGAATGCACTGACAATTCTATGGCGAGTCGTTGGATACGCTGGTCGATAACCTTTCCAGATTGCCAATGTCCGTAATAAGTCTGCAGGGGTATGGATAAGGCATCGCCGCCATGAATAACGGTATATTCACCAATCAATAAGACTTTAGCTGGGAAAATTTTATTCAAAACGACTTCACTTAAGAGTATAAAAATTTAACTGACAGACTTATTGCTTGCCTTGCCTTGCCACCCGGTATAATCCATATGCCATTGCGGCGAATAGAATCGTTCCCAAGACATCGTAGCCATGTTTTCCTAAGACCGATTCCATTTTATCGCCAACGCTGATTTTCTCCAGTTTATCTAAAAATTTTACGGATAAAATCGCAATGATGACACCAGCCAAAGCGCCTCCCGCCACGAGACCGGTCGCAAACAATTTTCCTTTGCTTAGCTCTTCATCTTCTTCATGAATGATGGTATCTTTTTTACCGCGCCAATCAACGAATCCTTTGATTAAGCCGCCAACAAAAATGGGAAGGGTAGTAGATAGTGGCAGATAAAGACCCACGGCAAATGAAAGAGCACTCACACCACACATTTCAATTACTATGGAGATGAATGCACCCACCAGGACGAATTGCCAATCAAGGTTAAAAGACAATAGTCCTTTAATCAGGGTTGCCAGAAGGGTACCTTGAGGAGCAGGATATTTGTCAGAACCAATTGCATGAGCAACTCCTGATCTTAATGTCTCAGCATCTTGATCCAAATAGCGAATGGTAAAACCTATGACCAGCGATGAAACGATGGTGCCAATAATCAAGGCAAGCTGTTGGTACTTTGGAGTGGCTCCTAATAAATATCCTGTCTTAAGATCTTGTGATGTACCCCCTGCATTGGCGGCAGCAATGCAGATGATAGATCCCACGACCAAGGCCACGGGTTCATACGAATGCCCGGTCCAGCCAATGAGGATAAAAATAATGGCCGTACCCATCAATGTGGCAATGGTCATTCCACTGATGGGATTACTGCTTGTCCCAATCAATCCTGTAATGCGACTTGATACGGTTACGAACAAGGTGCCGAACAATAAGATGAGTATGCCGATAAATAATTTTCCAAACCAACTATTTCCCGGTATTCCCGGTAATACGGACAATACCAAGATTAGTCCAAAAGCACCATATAATACATACTTAATATTCAGATCACGTTCTGTGCGGGAAATGCTTTTATCATCCTCATTTTTGAAATTCATAGAAGAAAAACTATTCTTAAAGGAAGTAATCATAGTTGGAATCGTTTTTATCAGGGTCATTAAACCTCCGGCTGTAACAGCCCCCGCACCAATTTGTCTGATAAATGCCCGGTAGAGTGCCACAGCCGGATTTGCAAACATATGATTGTCCGGATCCCAACCTCCGGGGCCGCCCGCAGTATGAATGTCCGTTAAATAACCAAGTTTGATCAACTGATTGGCAATCACTTCAGGGGAAACTAACGTAGCCAATAAAGGATTCAACGCAAGCCATGCTAACACACCTCCTGCAGCCAATACGCCTGCAATCCTGGGACCAATGATATAACCTACTCCTAAATATTCTGGAGTAATATCCGCATTGATGGTTGCAGACGGGAAATATTTATTCCTGGCTGCCGTGACATAGCTAGGGGTTTCGGCTATAAAGTGAACTACTTTTTGCATCAATGCATAGATCGTAGCTACTGCCAATCCCCAATAGGCAGTTTTTGCAAAATCACCACCTTTATCTCCGGCGATCAATACCGATGCACAAGCTGATCCTTCGGGGTAGGGTAGTTCATTATGTTCTTTGACAATGAGAGAATTGCGCAAAGGGATCATAAGCAATGTACCCAGGAAACCGCCAATCATAGATAAGGTAAGTATGGTCATATAATTAAAATAGGAAGCCGGATCAACTCCACTATCGTTATTAGCCGTCAGAAATAAAAACGCAGGTAATGTGAATGCCACACCTCCTGCGATGGATTCCCCCGCGGAACCCGTCGTCTGAATAATATTGTTTTCAAGAATGGTGGTCTTAAAGAACCGACGTCCTAAGGATATGGTCAAAACAGATATAGGTATGGAAGCAGATACAGTCAAGCCCGCTTTGAGCCCGAGATAAATGGTAGCCGCTCCAAATACGACACCAAAGAAGGCCCCCAGGATGATGGATTTCCATGTAAACTCAGGCAGGATCGTACCGGATGGGATGTATGTGTTTAAAGGTTTAATATCCATGTTAAGTCGGTTGTTTTTTAACTATTAAAATTCCTGAATATAACGAAGCATCAACTTGCTTTTATTTTTTCATACCACAACATCATTTTATCGATTTCCAGGTCTTGTGTATCCAGATTTAGCCATGCTGCAATCATCGATTGTGTTGTTTTATTTTGTTTCTTGTGAGCTGTGGCTGTTTGGACCTTTTTTAGTGTTGTGTTTGAGAAAATGATTCCGGACTCTGTATTTTTTATTTTTTGATTTGGGTGATCCTGCATTTTCATCGCTATAGAATCGTAAAATTTCATTCTTGCCGTATGCTGGAAAATGGTTATACCTGGATACTGATTATTTCACTTCACCCATCAATCGTTTAGTCCAGGGGGATAAAACCAGCATCAATAAAGCGGCAGCTGCGGACGTAAGAAATACATAAAGGAAGATCTGTTTGATAGGAAATTGTTCAAACAGACCGCCTACCCGTCCCCCAATCCAATTCCCAAGAGAAGCTCCCATAAACCAAATTCCCATCATGGATCCAACGATTTTTACCGGAGCTAGTTTGGTCATAGCACTTAATCCTACTGGGGATAAACATAGTTCGCCAATCGTATGCAACATATAAGTAAACAAAAGCCAAAGGATACCCACTTTGCCTGAAGTCATTTCAATATTCTTCGCAGCCGGTACCAATAATAAAAAGCCTAATCCGGCGAACAATAAACCGACCGCAAATTTGATGGGTGTAGAAGGTTCTTTTCCAATCTTATTTAGTTTCAGCCATACTATTGCAAAAACAGGTGAAAGCAATAAAATCCACATTGAATTGATGGACTGCCACCAGGTAGATGGAAATTCGAATCCAAACACTTTATTTTCTGTAT
>CALMKY010000448.1 GCA_937867195.1 uncultured Saprospiraceae bacterium
ATCTGACTATTTGACAAAGGAATTAGATTCATTTCAATGTAAGAAACATCTCCCTGAAATTTATTAGACCATAGTTTTTCGTATTTGTCATTTAGCTTTATTAATTCTGGATCTCTATTCCCGGCTTCATCTAAAGCTGTTAAATAAATAAAACCATTCTTATCAAGATAGAAATTCCTAGCATTTGATAAAGAACTTAAGATATTAAATTTCTCGTCCGAATATTTTATAATATTTACTCCATCCAAAAGGGTACTTACAGGTAAACATTCCTTCTTGCACCCTATAGAAACAATTAATAAAATTAGAACGAATTTGGGTTTAATCATGCGTTTCAATTTTGACTCAAAAGTAAGAAATAGTCTTTACATGAACTAATTGAATACTTTTTAATTACATTAACTTAATTTTAGTTTCTATTTATAGCTATTTCTTACCTTGTTTTAAAAATAATCGATTCTTTTGAGCCAGTCCAAATCAGTATTGATCTTATTACTTATTCTCTTGGCTTTCTTTATATATTATCTTAAATCAAAAAATTCCGCGACGATCCAAGATGATCCTGATTTAATTGAAATCGTCAACAAAGTAAATCAGGACCCTTCTACCACTCATCTCGAAAATCTAAATTTAAAGATCAGAGCGATCTGGACCCATAAATGTTTCTCCTGTCATAGTACTGATAAAATGGAACACGGTCTTGCTTTGGATACCTATGAAGGTGTATTGGCAGGTGGTGATGATGGTCAGATTCTGATCAAAGGTAAATCCTCAAAGAGTGATATCATCAGGAGGCTAAAATTGCCCAAGGGAAATCGTCATGCGATGCCTTCCAAAGGTGAGCCATTGACTCCACTGCAAATAAAAGCAATTGCTTTATGGATCGATCGGGGTGCCATCTGGTCAACTAAAAAAACTAAACTTTTCCATGAAGCTCCATTGGTTTTAGAAAAACCTGCCTTACCAAATAACTCTTCCTTTAAAAATCCTGTAGATGTATGGGTGGATCAGTATTTTAAAGAAAATAAAATCAAATGGCCGGAATTAATTGAAGATGGATTATTCATTCGCAAATTATACCTGGATATAACCGGTTTATTACCCAAGCCCGACGAAGTCACAGCATTTATGAATGATCATACTATCGATAAAAGACAAAAGATCGTTTATACGCTATTATCCAGGAAGGAAGATTATACGATGCATTGGCTTAGCTTTTGGAATGATTTGCTACGAAATGATTATTCCGGACCAGGTTATATCACAGAAGGAAGAAAACAAATCAGCCAATGGCTTTATCAATCTCTCAAAAATGACAGCAGTTATATTTCGATGATCAAAGATCTGATACATCCAACTGCCTTATCGGAAGGATTTATCAAAGGGATACAGTGGCGGGGGCAAGTCAACTCGAGTCAACGTACCGAAATGCAGGCGGCACAAAATGTGTCTCAAAGTTTATTAGGTATTAACCTGAAGTGCGGTTCATGTCACAATAGTTTTGTCAATAATATTACGCTTGACCAATCGTATGGATTTGCGAGTATATTCGCCAAAGAACCACTTGAGTTACATCGTTGTGATGCTCCTACCGGACGAATGGCACGACCGGCATTTTTATATCCTGAATTAGGTGCAATTACAGCAGATAGTTTAGATGACCGGTTGATGCAATTAGCTGAATATATGACCAAACCAGCTAATGGAAGATTGTATCGTACCCTGATCAATCGAATGTGGAATGCATTCTTTGGGCGTGGTATCATTGGATCAGTAGATGATATGGATCAAAAGCCCTGGGATCAAAATTTATTGGATTATTTGGCGGCTGATTTTAGAGATCAGGGAGGTTCTATAAAAAAATTAATGTTCACGATATTAACTTCTAGGGCATATCAATTGCCTTCGGTTGATTATGGACCTGCTGACAGAATGAATCAATCCGGTTTTGTTTTCAAAGGTCCCAATTATAGAAAATTGCATGCTGAACAAATAGCCGATGCGATCAGTGAAGTGATAGAGCCGATGTACGAAGGAGCAGCCTTTGATCCAAACAATATTAAACTTCCCTCATATTGGATATGGCATCCTACACAAAAATTTGATCGTACTGTACTCCCAGAACCTGGTAAAGTCTATTTGAGAAAAACATTTACCCTCAATCCAAAACAAAAAATTGAATCAGCTAAATTCTTAGCGACGGCAGATTATAAATTTACTGCTTATCTGAATGGTCATGAAATCACACATGGCAATGATATCCGCAAATACTCTTTAATAGATATATCTGCTTATTTAGATCCCGGTAAAAATGTTTTCGCTATAGAAGCCGAAAACGATGGCCTTATCGCCAATCCTGCCGGAGTCCTGGTACATGCCCGGATTGTATCCGATCATCAGGATACAGTATCTATTTTTTCTGATAATTCCTGGTTGACAAACGATAGCATTAGCCATGAATCATGGAGACAGACGGCATATAATGATAACTCATGGAAAAAAGCAATGCAATATTCCAGTTTTTCACATAGTCCCTGGGGTAAATTAGTAAGATTTAATATC
>CALMKY010000449.1 GCA_937867195.1 uncultured Saprospiraceae bacterium
CTATCTTCAGTCCCATTGATCGGGATATAGCGGTAGTCTATTCTTCGTTGATGCCGGTGACTTTTCGCAATGCATTGCTGGACCGCCACTATCGACTCATCGAAGTGCCCGATACTGAATTTGAAAGTATGGGTTGTAACGTATTGGCCATCAGTCCCCGCAATGTCATGATGGTATCAGGTAATCCCATTACTGCGGAGCGAATCCGACATGCCGGTTGTACAGTTCATGAATACGATGGAAGTGAAATAAGTATAAAAGGTGGAGGAGGACCTACCTGCCTTACCAGGCCATTGATGCGCACGTTATTCGACACAGGTTTTGCATAATCCTATTGCAATGAATTTTACTTTAGAAAAATCAATAGAAATATTAGAACGCACACCTTCTGTATTACAATCTTTACTCCATGGTTTGTCGGAGGACTGGTTATTTACGAATGAAGGGGGCAACACCTGGAGTCCTTACGACGTAATAGGTCACCTGATCCATGGAGATTTGACCGACTGGATAGTCAGAGTTGACATTATTTTACATTCTGAAGATACTCATTTCAAGCCATTTGATCGCGATGCCCACACGAGAAATGCCGATCCGAAATCAATCAACGAATTATTGAATGATTTTAAAATGATTCGCGAACACTGCCTTCAAAAACTCAAATCCTTTAATGTCACTGAAACTGATTTGGCTAAAACAGGAATACATCCCGCTTTTGGGACCGTGACGTTATCTCAACTAATTTCTACCTGGGCTGTTCACGATTTGGACCATATTTATCAAATATCGAGAGTAATGGCCAAGCAATACAAAGCAGCTGTAGGACCCTGGATTGAATATTTGAAGATATTAAAACAATGAAAGTATCCTTTACTGGTAATTTTAATTTGAATTTTGTACAATTCGGATGCGGCGTGAATTTATCATAAATATCTCTTTTTTAATTCTGGCCAATCTACTGATCAAGCCATTTTATATTTTTTTTGTCGAAAGGATATTTCAGAATAAACTGGGTACTGAAAATTGGGGTATGTATTTTACTTTATTCTCATTATCGATGATCCCTCAGGTCATACTCGACCTGGGAATGACCAGTTATATAAACAAAGGAATATCGGCAGACAGGGGAATCGCTACCACAAGATGGAATGAAACTGCATTGCTCAAGTTTTTCTTGTTTTTCGTCTTTATTTTTTTCCTGATGATCCTATCCTATGTAAATGGATATCTGCGAGTACATTGGAAAATAATTTTGTGGATTGGAATCAATCAGTTTTTACTTTCATTCATATTATATCTCAGGGCGTATATTTCAGGACTGGGAGCCTTTAGATGGGACAGTTTTATCTCAGTTTCAGATAAATTAAGCTTCATTCTCTTGTTTTATGTGATGATCGGGATCCATGGCATACAGAATATTTATTCCTTTATGCTGCTACAAAGCATATCCTTAATGATACCCATCGTATTAGCTTTTGCACTTATCCTGAGTATGCACATAGCAATAGGCCAGCTAAGTCTTGCTTTCAGTAGAATCAAAATGATTCTTTCAAAAAGTATTCCCTATGCTTTGGTATTTATTTTAATGGTTTTATTCTGTAGAATCGAGCCTGTATGGATCTCGCACCTTCATCCAAACGGTCCATATCAGGCTGGCATCTACGCAGCTTCGTATCGCATCCTGGATGCCGCCAATATGATGGGATTTCTTTTTGCAGGATTGTTATTGCCCATGTTTTCAAATGTATTGGGTAAAATGAACCGTACGGAATATCAGCATTTGTTTTCATTGGCCTTCGGACTCATGTCATCGATGGCCATATTTATTTGTGTGCCGATCGCAATCAACCATTCTTATATTATGACTCTGTTATATCATGATCACGACATAGAAGTATTGTCCATTGTGATATTACAAATCATCCCGCTTACCGTAAATTATTTATTCAGTACTGCCTTGACGGCTTCCGGAAAAATCTCATCCATGAATCAATTATTTATCGGCAGTATACTTCTTAGTTTTATCGGCCATTTGGCTTGTACGGGTAAGTATGGAGCCTTGGGGGCAGCCTGGGTATGCCTTACGGTCCAGGTCCTGACTTCGTTGGCTTTGGCATACTTATTGAATAAAAACGGTATCCTGTCATTAAATCCAACCTCGGGGAAAAATACTATTTTAATATTCCTGTTGACATGGATCATAGCTCTTACCAGTCATCGATGGCTGGGACAAGGTTTACATGCACTCATCATTCAATCCTTTTTCCCGTTGATTCTGTCTTCTGTTTTTGGATGGATCCCCTTAAAATCTTCAATTGATTTAATCAAAAAAAGAGACAGCACCGTGAGTTAAAACGCAAATCCAATTGTATCAAAATCTCCCTACTTTCGCCTGATGGAACAAACCGAGCAGATCAAAGATGTGGTCAATGTTTTGTGGCAAAAGAGAAAATCATTGCTTCAGTGGGGATTGGGAATATTGATACTGTCAGCACTTCTGTCACTTTTGCTTAAAAATTACTACCAGGCAACTACCACATTTTATCCTGCTTCCCAGGACCTCAACAAGCCCGATCAACTTTTTGGAAATGCAACTAAAGAAATGGAGTTTTATGGCACCAGTCAGGATCTCGATCGTTTACTCACCATCTGCAATAGTTCCACACTAAAAGATCAATTGATCAGAGAATTCATATTATATCCACATTATGAAATCGACAGTACAGACAGATTTGCTCATTATAAAATACGAAAGCACCTTACTAAATTAATGAATGTCACGAAGACAAAATACGACGCAATCGATCTGAGCATAGAAGATGTGGATCGTGAACTGGCTGCTCAGATGACCAACCGCGCACGTGAAATCGTCAATACCGACGCCCATGCTTTGATATCTTCCAGGCTCAAAGAATTAGGCAATACTTATTTGACCAGTATTCAGGAAAAACAAAAGTTAATCAATACCCTGAGCGATAGCCTGGCTTTGCTCAGGAAAAAATATCCCATATATAATATCGAATCTCAAACCGAAACCTTATCCAGGATTGCGACCGAAGCAACCAACGAACTTGCCGGGGAAAAGGCCAGATATGAAGCGCTTAAAAAAAGCAACGCACCTAAAGATACCTTGATGTATCTCGCTGCCAAAATCAGCGGACTTGAAACCCAGGTAAAAACAATCAATTCTCAAAACAATCAATCATTCAGTCTTCAAAATTTTAATGAAGGCTACCCTAAGATTTTTTCATTGATGACAGGGGTCGAACGACTTCAACGACAAGTCAACGATGACAATGTAAAATATCAGCAAACACTGAATACTATTGCAGCTTCCCCCAATGCCATTATCACGGTTACCGAAGCTGAAATACCTACCTATAAAAGCAGGCCATTGAGGAGTGTATTGATTATCGGCGTCACCATCTTATCGGTATTGCTCCTATCTATGTATTACCTGATGCGTCATTATTGGAAATAGAATGTCAACATTGAATGCATCGATATCTAAAGAAAAACTTCTTGCCATCGCTTTTCCTGCCACGGTGGTAATTTCAGTGGTATTGAGCATTGCTTTTGCCAATTTAGCCTGGATGGCAATTCCGTTTTCTGTCTTGTTGGGATGGATGTGCATTGATCGCACACATTGGGTATTTTTTTTATGCCTAGCCCTGATTCCTTTCAGTATGGAAAAGGAATTACCGGGAGGATTCTCTACTGATTTCCCCGACGAACCCATGATGTGGATATTGTCTCTATTGAGTGTTGCTATTATATTATTAAACCAAGACCTGTTTAGAAAATTACTTACCAGCCCGATCACCTGGATTCTGATTGCCCATTGGATATGGATCTTATTTACTACATTGACCAGCCAGCATTTTATTGTTTCTTTTAAATGGTGGCTATCCAAATCATGGTATATATCGGTCTTCTACGTATTGGCATATATTTTTTTAAATGACCCAGCAAGATGGACCAAGATGATTCTGGTGATGTCTGTTTCATCGGCCATTACCATATTATACGTTGAGTCGAGGCATGCCCTGGAAGGGTTTTCGTTTGATAGCATCAATCTGGCCGTTCGGCCTTTTTATCGCAACCATGTCAATTATGCCTGCATGCAGGTCGTTTTAATTCCATTTATATGGGCATGGTGGAGAAGTGCTTCAAATAGAAAGATAAAATGGTTAGCCTTTGCAATAGGAGTGATTTGTTTGGGGGGAATCACTTTTTCATATACCCGCGCCGCCTATATTGCACTATTGAGTATTCTGCCGACTTTTATCATGATCAGGTATCGCTTATTAAATTTAACCGGTATAGCCTTGCTGACCACGTTCGTCATCGGGATGATCTATATAAACGATCATAATAAATTTCTTGATTTTGCACCCGACTACAACAAAGCGATTACACATCATGATTTTGGTCATTTACTAGCCGCCACTCCCCAAGGAAAAGATATATCGACTATGGAGCGTTTATATCGATGGGTAGCCGGGACGCGGATGACGGCCGATAAAAGTATATTGGGATTTGGTCCCGGTAATTTCTATGATTATTATAAACCATTTACCCTGACCCAGTTTACTACGTATGTAAGTGAAAACAGAGACCGGAGTACAGTACATAATTATTTATTAATGACTGCGGTTGAACAGGGAATACCGGGTTTGTTTTTATTTCTAAGTATCCTCTATTTGTTTTTCAGGGAGGCCGGCCAGGTATACTCCAAAATGAACCATAAAGACAAACCATGGTTGATCGCCTGTATCTGGTGTATGAGTGCCGTCATCACCATTCTGTTATTTAATGATATGGTCGAAACAGATAAAGTGGGAGCCATGTTTTTTATCTGTTTAGCCATCATCACCAGGTTAAAAGATCAGGCAACTGAACACCCGGCCTTTACCAGTTGATAGCCTGCTCATCAGGATCAGTCCTGTTTATCATAAAACTTAGTACCTTAGACTCAGTACCATAGCCGGTATTTAAATCAACAATAATAGATGACCATAACACGATTATTTGAATTTATCGAGTTTCAAGCGAAAAATTATCCGCAAGAAAAATCGTTTGGATCAAGAATCGATCATGAATGGAAATTTTACAGTACGAAAGAACTGATTTCTACTGCCAAGTCACTCGCAAGTGGCTTGTTGAAGAACGGTTTTCATCGTGGGGATAATATTGCCATCATCTCCTATAAAAATCAACCGGAGTGGATCATTGTCGATCTGGCTTTGCAATATGCGGGTATGGTTTCAGTGCCTTTATACCCTACCATCAGCCCAGGAGAATATGAATACATTATGAAAGAAGCAGATTGTAAGGCTGCTTTCATCGGGCAAGGAGATTTGCAAACTAAAGTCAATAATGTAAAACAAAACATACCATCGCTTAAAATATTGGTTGGTTTGGATCCCGAAGTTGGTGATGTCTATTGGAAAGATTGGTTGATCCCGGGCAATGAATCCATAATAGATCAGTCAAGGTCCCAGGTGAATCCCTCCGATCTGGTCACCATTATTTATACGAGTGGCACGACCGGCAAACCCAAAGGAGTCATGCTGAGTCATCTCAACGTAGCGTCTTGTATACGGCAGGTAAAAGATTTATTACCAGTCAAAGCCGGCGATAAAGCGCTCAGTTTTCTTCCCATCTGCCATATTTTTGAGAGGGCAGCTACCTATGCTTATAGCTTTGTGGGGCTGCAGGTATATCAAACGGGCACTGATAATTTAGGAGGAGACCAGGGTGATCTCAAAACGGTGGCACCTCATTTTTTTACCTGTGTACCCCGTCTACTAGAAAAAGTATACGAACGAATTTATAATCGGGGTGAAGATCTTACCGGAATCAAAAAGAAATTATTTTTCTGGGCCTTGAAACTTACAGATCAATATGAATTTGATTGGAAACCGACAGGACTGGCCGGCATTCAATGGAAAATAGCCGATAGATTAATTTTTTCCAAATGGCGTGAAGCATTAGGGAATCAGGTAAAAGGTATCGTCACCGGTAGTGCTCCATGCCCGGCCAAAATCATACGAGTGTTTTCTGCTGCAGGCATTCCTGTCCGGGAGGCATATGGTCTTACCGAAGCATCACCCGGCATTAGTGTCAATGAATTTATTCCCGGCAAAGCCATCATCGGTACGGTAGGCACTGTATTACCTGAAGTCGAAGTGATACTAGATAACTCTGATAAAATCTATAAAGAGAATGAAGGTGAAATATTGTGCGCAGGAGATAATGTCATGATGGGCTATTATAAACAACCTCAATTAACCGAGGAAGCCCTTAAACACGTCGATGGCAAAACGTGGTTGTGTACCGGCGATATCGGTACTTTTATAGCTGCGAAGGATGGGACCCGTTTTCTCAAAATTACGGATCGGAAAAAAGAATTATTCAAAACCTCCGGAGGAAAATACGTCGCACCGGCACCCATCGAGTCCAGGTTTAAAGAAGAATTCCTGATTGACAATATTATGTTGATTGGAGATGGATTAAAATTTGTGAGCGCCTTGGTTGTACCGGCTGAAGAACCTTTGAAACATTGGTGCAAAGAGCAGGCAAAAATAAATTACACCAACCTGTCCGAAATGGTTAAAAGACCGGAAGTCATTTCATTGTATCAAACGGTTGTAAATACAATCAATCCTGAATTTGGTCATATCGAGCAATTAAAAAAGTTTACATTGGTGGCGGATCAATGGGCTGTCATTAAAGAAGATGGAACCGAAGGTGAATTAACGCCCACTTTAAAACTTAAAAGGAGAAAACTCAAAGAAAAATACAAAACGGTGATCGAGTCGATGTACGCTGAAGAATAAATTTTCATTCTGGCGTACCATTTAAATCAAGGATAATGAAAAAATATCTCAGTGCAGTGGTTATGATCTTTTTCCTATTCTCTTCCCGGGCACAGGATACTCTGTCTATCGGTGAAAAAAATATCATTGGCTTATTCGGAGGAATCTTTAACATCGCCAAAGAAAAAATGATGGCCGATATGCGCACCAATGGCAATCGCAGTATTCTGGGCAATGCACTCAGAGAAACCATTGGAGGCATTTTTAAAAGTACGAAAGATCGTATTCTATCAAACGGTGCCGGGAATCTTGCGATTGATTTACCATCCATACTCAATAAACAACAACCTTTGCTTACCCAAAGAGGAAAAGCAAATTTATTATCCGACTTTAAATCCTCCCTCAAGACGGCTGCTCAAAATGCACTTAATAATTCTTTACTAAATATGGCCGATCAATTATTGGAACTCGATGTCAATGCCCTGGTCAATAATGCAAACAGTGAAACCCTGTCATTTACCGATCTCTTTAAAAACACCCAACACAATAAAATGGTGGGCATGATAAAACCCGTCGCCAAGACTGCATTTAAACTATCCGGAGGTAAGAAACTTTATAACAAGATAGCCCGTGAAGTAAAAAAAGGTACCAGTGAAAAACTATCCCTGGACAACGAAGAACTGATCGCTACCAAAGCCGTCGATTATTTCTTTGAATCCATGATGATCGAAGAGAATGATTTTAAAAAAAATCCACTCAATGCATTGGGTGATGTAATCAATGGACTGTTTAATAAATGATAGAATCAACCGGGAGCTGATATTTTGATGCTTCATTTGGAAAGGCCATTCAATACGTATCCTCCTTTTTTGTGTATTAGAGAGCTGTACCTCACTCCACTACATCTTCGTTAAATCAAAATATTTGACCAAAAACAATTGTCTAAATAACCGACTTATATTTGTCGTATATTTAGACCATGTACGACCGCGCCATCCTGCATATGGACCTCGACTCTTTCTTCGTATCGGTGGAGGTATTGCGCAACAGTGCGCTCAAAGGTCTGCCCTTGCTGATCGGTGGCAGCGGCGACCGGGGTGTCGTGGCGAGCTGTAGTTATGAGGCGCGCAAATATGGTGTGCACTCGGCGATGCCCATGAAGATGGCGCGCAGACTGTGTCCCGATGCGATCATACTGCGCGGTGATATGGATGCCTACAGCGAGTACAGCAAGCAAGTTACTGAGCTCATCGCCGGCGAAGCACCCTGCTTTGAGAAAGCATCGATCGATGAGTTTTATCTCGATCTGAGTGGTATGGATCGCTATTTTGGTTGCTATCAGTGGAGCCTCGGGCTGCGACACAAACTGATCAAAGACATCGGTCTGCCCATTTCACTCGCGCTCTCGGTCAATAAAACAGTGTCCAAGATCGGTACCAACGAAGCCAAGCCCAATGGTACCAAAGAAATCATACAGGGCACCGAAAAAGATTTTCTCGCTCCCCTCTCCACTTCCAAAATGCCGGGCATCGGCGAAGCCACGTATAAAAAACTATCGTTTATGGGTGTGCGTACACTCAAGCTGCTCTCAGAGATACCCCCGCGATTGCTCGAGCGCGAATTTGGTAAATGGGGTAAAGTCATGTGGGAGCGTGCCAATGGTTGGGATCCTACTCCCGTGACTCCCTATAGCGAAGCCAAGTCGATCTCTCACGAGCAGACTTTTGGCCAGGATACCCTCGATATACGCAAGATCAAAAACATCATGCTCGGTATGGTCGAGAAACTGGGGTTCGAGCTGCGTGAGTCGCAGCGTCTATGCTCGATCGTGACCGTCAAGATCCGGTACGCTGACTTCAATACCTATACCCGTCAATTGCGCATCGCGTATACTGCCAATGATAAAATACTCCTGCGTCATGTCTATGATCTGTTTGACAAACTCTATGAGCGCCGGCAGATGATACGACTCATCGGGGTCAAGTTTAGCGGACTCGTACAAGGCCATTACCAGATCAATCTTTTTGACGATACCATCGAAGAGATGAATCTACTCAACGAACTTGATCATATCCGCAAGCGCTGGGGTGCCCATGCGATCGGCCGTGCCGTCTGCATCGACCAGGAAAAAGAAAATGATCACCGTGTAGTCCCTGATAAAAAAGAACATATGCCGGCAAAGCAAGCCGTGGATCCTAAATGGTCGAAAATGATGAGAAGATGGTGGTGAGAGGGGTGGGAAAGTTGGAAAGTTTTGAGGTGGGAAAGTGAATGGCTTTCGTGTGGTTTGATATAACAGGTAACGCCGAAAGCATCTATATTTCTGAAAGTGAGTAAAATGTTGAAAGTGTGATGCAAAAATGTAACCAATCGTTTGAAATTAGCCGATTACGTTGGAAATGGAAGAATAAAGGGAACCGGTTACTATCTTTCGAGGAAGTGGAATTTTATCGAAGTCTGGTCCTGAGCGATAAAAAAATATTTTATCACTCATAAAATTGCTATTTTTGATCTATAAACCATAAAAATATCGCTCATGGTATGGTGTTGGCAATTGCCCGATTGGCCAAAGTTTAAATATGATATCCATGCATTGAATGATTATGAAAAAACATTTCATCATAATGCAGGGAGACTCACGGGAGCCATTCATCACTTGGAAAAAGAGAATACCGATATTCTCAAAGTAGAGTTACTCGTCCAGGAAGCATTGTCGACCTCGAGCATAGAAGGGGAGATATTAAATCGGGATTCGGTACAAAGTAGCATTCGCAAACATCTAAATCTAAAGACGGATGGTCGTAGAGTGCCACCAAATGCGGCAGGAATATCCGAGATGATGGTGGATTTGTACTTAAATTTTTCCATGCCGCTGAATCATACTCAATTATATCGGTGGCATGCAATGTTGATGAATGGCCGTAGAGATATCGAATCTATAGGTACTTATCGATCTCATAAAGAACCTATGCAGATCATTTCCGGAAATCTTACCAATCCAACCATATTCTATGAAGCTCCTCCCTCCGAACGTATAAAAAAAGAAATGAATAGCTTTGTAAAGTGGTATGAAATCAATCTGATCAATAAGGAAATGCCCACCTTATTATTAGCAGGTATCGCTCATATATACTTTGAAATGATTCATCCTTTTGAAGACGGAAACGGCCGTATAGGAAGAGCATTAGTAGAAAAAGTAATTTCACAAAGATTAAAATCTCCTGCACTAAATTCATTGGCCAAAGTAATCGAAAAAAATAAAAAGGAATACTATCAATCCATTTATCAATGTAACACATCTCTCGATTTACAATCCTATCTCGAATATTTTTGTAAAATAATCATCGACGCTCAAAATTATACTTACGATTTAGTTCATTTTCTGATTTTAAAATCAAAATATTTCTATCGGTTTCAATACAAACTAAATGAAAGACAGGCCAAAGTATTATTGAGAATATTGGATGAAGGTATTGAAGGATTTAAAGGTGGGCTTAATGCTCAAAAATACCAAGCAATATCAGGCGCTTCACCAGCTACTACTACCAGAGATCTTCAGGAGCTAGTAGACCTAAAAGCGTTGAAACGTACAGGAGAACTAAAGGGTACACGTTATTGGCCAATATTGTAGTAAATCTCGTATGTAAAGTGAACAATGTTTCCAATGTGTTAAATGATTAAGCCAGAACTTCATCGAAAGTCATATCTCACAAAATATTTTACTCATAATTAGAACATGAATGTAGGTGAAGTAGGAAAGTGATGAAATGAAATGTACAATGTTCAAAGTACAATGTTTGTACAGCGACAACATCGTAGATTTTATTTTTCTGATTGCATTCGCTGAAGGATATCTGCTTCTATTTTCTTACAATCGAGATAGATCAAGTAAATAATAACACAATTCAATATGAATAGAATTAGAAAAAATAGATAAAATGACTTAGCCCAGATAGGATCGAAAGGATAGTGAAGTAAATATGGAATGGCTGTTATTAAAAACAAAATATAAAGAGCACCCAGGATATATCCGTTTAATTTAAAAAGTATCCCGGACATCGTTCCAGGAAGAATGTTTTCGTATTTAAAATTATACATCTTACTTACATGATTTCTAAAGATCCTGAGCAAGACCGTTTTATTAAATGCAATTAAGGCAAACCAAATCATAGGGCTGGACTTACCCAAAGAATAAGTTTCAGGAAAAATGAATGATTTTATGATCATCGCATTGAATAAAAGAATAATTACCATGATAAACCAAAAGAAAAACTCCCTCATAATTTTATAAAAAAATCGGTCTTCTCTGGTAAAAAGTTCTGAATAATGCTCTTTGAGATAATCGATGCGCTGTGCTATAGTGTACATAAAAGATAAAGTTACAAAATGTAATGTACGATGTACATCATTCAATGTTTGCACGACACTCACATTGTACATCGTACATCGTACATTCTAAGATTGCTTAATTCGCCGGGTCAGCAGGAGTGGTTGTATTATTATCCCGTTCACTTTGTGGATAAGGATAAAAATTTCTGCTTCGCTCTGATCCGGTAGCTCCGGGGCCGGGTCTGCCAAACCTGCGGTTGTCATCCATCCGCAAGCCGGTAAAGAATAATTCGATACAGCGTTGCTTATAGATTTCAGTCAAAATTGCATCACTAGTATTAGCTCCGCTGTATGCCGGAAGATCGGCGCCGATACCCCATGCATCAGCCGATGCTTTTTTAGTCAGTACTTTATTGAGTTCGGCCACCGCATCGGTCAATTGATTTTTACGGGCAAATGCCTCCGCACGAATCAATGTCATCTCTCCACTGCGATAGATCGGTAGTGAAGATGAATTGGATGTATAAAAACTTGCTTTTCCCAGATTCGTACCGGCCGTCGTATTGATAAAGAAAGCAATTCTTTTATCAGCCGGATCCGGTTTGATTGCATCTTGTAATCCGAAGATAGTATTCGTAGGCTCTACTACGTTGCGATTGGACGTAACGCTCTCGAAGATGGCATTGCGCGATACGTCATCGTGATTAAAAGATGATTTCTTGGTAAGATCTACTTTGCCGGCTGCAGCCAATGCTTTATCGTTGTCACCGACCATCAATGCATATCTTGCAATCAATGCATTGGCAGTATTGACCAGGTCAATACCTGCAACAATTCGGGAAGTAAAATAGCTGGAAGGGGTCGTCCCTAAGGTAGTTACTGCACTTTCCAATAAACTGATCGCTTGCTTTAAGGCATCATCGCGCTTGGTAAACCCTGCATTGGTTTTGGTTTCGAGGGTCACTTGCTCAAAGAAAGTAGCCATGATACCGATGGCCATTGCTTTGTGGATATTGGCATAAGCATCGATGCCGGCTTTGGTAGCAGGATCGGTTGCTTTGGAAGAATTAGCGAGTATCAGATCAGCATTGCTGCGTACGATATTGCATTGCTCCCAAAGATTTTTTACCACACCATTATTACCTTGCACATTGGCTCCGCCTTTTTCCAGGAAATCTTCATCGGCATTACCTGCATTGAGTACGTGTTGTTCTTTGGTAGTAAGACCGGATGCAACCGGCATCGTATACATAGGACTTTGACGACCCACGCTCAGACGATTGGTAAGTCCATTGCACATCGCGATGAGACCGTTGACATCATTGAGCACCTGGCTTTGGGTAGCAGATCCGGGATCGAGAAAATCTTTATTGCACGATGAGATGATAAAAGCTATCGTTATAAATAGAATCGAATATATTTTTGTTTTCATGATCGTTTACATTTAATTGAGGTGAATAAATTAAAAATTAGCATTGATAGAAATTTGATACGTACGGGGTATTGGCACATTACCAAAATCCACACCTCTGAGTAAATCACTGTTACCTCCGGCATTGGTCTCGGGATCAAAGCCTGTGTATTTATCCCATGAAATAAGATTACGACCGACCACGGATAAGGTCAGGTTAGTCAATCCTTTGACCAATGAAGGGAATTGATACGACAACCCCACTTCCCGTAGTTTGACAAAGGATCCGGGATCTACTCTATACTCTTCTATATTAACCAATGAAAAAACATAGCCGCGGGGCAGTGTCCCTCTCATTTCTGCCTCCGCAATATCGCCGATACCGACATTATTGCGGGTTCGCTTATCTGCATTGAACACATCTGCTCCTTGTACTGCATCGAGCAAAGCATGGAATCCAAGTCGCTTATAACTGAGATTGGTCATGACAGAACCTGTCCATTTGGGATTAGGATCGCCTATGATCTTACGAAGGAATGTTCCACTCGGTTGATTATCAGCACCCTTGGTTGGTGTATAATCCAGGAGAGTCGTCTGATTGCCTCTTTCTCGCTGAGGTAAATTTTGCGTAGTCAAAAGATAATTTCCGTTGGCATCGCGGGCATAGAAAAATCCATAAAATACAGAAGCAGGTTGGCCTTCGATTAGGAAAGAAGGTGCACCTCCGGAGTTAGCAATTGCCACAGTTGGAGAACCCAGTTTTGTAATCAGGTTTTTATTTTTATTATACATCAATGTCACATCCCAATTAAAATCTTTTGTTTTTACTACATTGGCTGTAATACCGAGTTCGACACCTTTATTTTCCATGGTACCGACATTGTCGATAGTAGCTGTTCCGCCGGCAGATGCAGCGAGCTGGCGATTGACTACGAGATCGGTTATTTTTTGTTTATAAATGGTAAAACCAATATTGACTCTATTGTTTAGTAATCCGATATCGAGACCACCTTCTGTTTCGGTCATTCGTTCCGGTTTGAGATTTATATTGGCAAGGGTGGTGGAAGGTACGAAGGTGTTTCTACCTAAATAGGGCAATGCTCCGAATCGCCAGAACCGATCGTAATCACCGACGGCTGTGAGGCCACCACTCTCGCCCCAGGAGAATCTTGCTTTGAGTGTAGACAATGATTTATCTGTATTTCCTTTGTTGAATAAATCAGATAATATAAAGGATCCACTAAGCTTTGGATATACTTGATTGGTTTGAGATTTATCGAAAGCACTCGATGCATCCCGACGCAAAGCTCCTGTGATATAAGCCCAGTTTTTATAATTCAATGTCCCCTGGCCAAATATCCCTTGCAAGGCAAACTGGCCTACACCATATCCGGCCCCGATGGTCGTACTGGCTCCATTCACGGTTTCGATAAATGGACTTAAACCTTCGCCGCTACCTCGTGAGAAATCAGATCGACGATATTGATAGTTCGTACCGGCTACAGCAGTAAGATGCAAATCTTGTGTGATGTCCCAGAGATAAGAAATATTGAGGTCACTATTGTATTGAATATTCACGGCATTGACATTGGATGCAAAGCCGGATGGGTATCGCTCAGCCGGTAAGCCCGCATCTGCCTGGTAAGGATAAGGAGGTATAAAATTAGTACCTAAGGAATTATATGCATCGACACCGACGACCCAATCGATGCTCAGGTTTTTAAGAGGCGTAAGATTGAGTTGAAGGTCATTGACGGTACGATTGACCCTTTGTTTAAATTGCATATCATAGATCGTAGTCAACGGATTGACACGTGTTGGTTCTACTGCTTTGAGATTGCCACCGGCATCCCGTTGGGTTATATCATAAATATTATTCGTAATGTTGACGGAGTTGATGGGAGAATAAAATACGTTGCCATTTGCTTTTTCATTAGCCAGTGAATTCATATAACTTAATCCAATACTTACTTTAGCCCAGTCATTCAATCTCTGATCCAGTCTGGCTCTTACATTATATCGGCCAAAGTCCGTACCATTGACGATCCCACCATTTTTCATATAGCCGAGAGACATATAATACTTTGATCTTTCGGTACCTCCATCAATAGAGATTGAATTGTCCGTACCACTTCCTTGCCTGAAGATCTGATCCTGGTAATCATACCGGGTCACATCGACGAGATTGGTGGCCAGATTAGTAGTCGTACCGTCCCTCAATATTCCGACAACGGTCGTGCCAGGATTCGCAGCTAACTGAGCTGCCGTCGGTGCTCCAATGGTATGCAATCTGAGTGATGCAAAACCAAACTGCTTTGGGTACGTGCTGATGAATACTTTCTTCCTGAGTTCATTGATATTATATGAAGTATTTAGATGAATTTGTGGTTTCCCGATCTTACCTCGTTTCGTAGTGATGAGTACCACTCCATTATTGGCTCGGGAGCCATAGATCGCTGCAGCAGCGGCACCATTGAGTATATTGATAGATTCGATATCCGATGGATTGAGGTCGGCGAGTCGATTAGTCCCAATGACCGCACTACCGACCTGGTTAGCGAGGGCTGTTTGGGATACATTGGCACTGCTGTTACTGACGACGACTCCATCGATCACATACAGGGGATCACTATTGCCTGTAATCGATTTGATCCCGCGCAACCGGATGGTAAGCCCTCCTGCCGGATCACCAGAGTTTTGTGTGATTTGGGCTCCGGGTACTTTACCTTGCAATGAACTCAATAGATTACTACTTCCCGTATTTTGCAATTGATCACCGTTTACGGTAGTGATGGCATTACCGAGTGTTCGACGCGTTTGTTTAAGAGTGGATCCCACGACGACGACTTCATCCAGGCTCAGTGCATTCTGTTTCAATGTCACGTCGAGCGAAAAATTTGGATTGCTTTGATTAATGGTAAACGCAATTTCCTGATTGCTGTATCCAGTATAGCCTACAACCAGTCTATAATCACCAGTGACCAAGGAGCCGCTCAGTGTGTATTTTCCATCAATATCGGTAACCGTTCCCAGTTCTGTGCCGGCAATCGAAACCGATGCTCCGATGATCGGTTCGTTACTGTCATCTTTTACAGTGCCGCTGATCGTGTAATTTACATTTTGGCCATAACCATACGATGCAAAATAAAGAGAGAGCATCATCAGCCATAACCTCGAACAAGATTTGAGTTTCATAATTTTGGTTTAATGATTGATAAAATTGTTTTTAAAACTAAATATACGAAAAAGATATATGAAATAAAAAGCACACCTATACCATTTGATTCGACCTACTGATTCGATTGGTATGCCCAATACCATCAAGAACTTACTTTTAAATAAATACTAATTTCAAATTATGTTTTTTTCAGACCATAAATTGATCTGAACAAGGCTATTTTGGGTGGTAAAATTCCCCTTGGGTTATCATTCAAAAGATGATGTCGAATTATGTCTAATGCAGAATGTATTAATAAAAGTTTATTGGCGACAGCCATTAACGGACATTCTTTGAAATTCAATTCATACTCTCATTTTACTTATATTTACCATTACAAAATATATTGAGATATTATCATCATGATCATTAATAAAAATACTATCAACGCTCACAACGAACAATACCATGACCGACACCAAAAGCAATGGTCTTATGCTCAATCCCAAATCAATGATATTGAAAGTTTAGTAAAAAAAATACAGGCTTTTCAGATCGCCATTCCCAGCTGGGCTCTTGGTACGGGTGGTACCCGCTTTGGTAGATTCAGCGGAGGTGGTGAGCCAGCTAATCTTGAGCAAAAAATAGATGATATCGGATTATTACATGCGCTGAATCGAAACAGTGGTGCTATTTCTTTGCACATTCCCTGGGATATTCCTAAAGATCCTATTGCAATAAAAAACAGAGCGTCATTATTGGGAATACAGTTTGATGCAGTAAACAGTAATACATTTCAGGATCAGAAGGAGCAAAAGTTAAGTTACAAGTTCGGTTCCTTACAACATACCGATAAAGCAACCCGAAAACAGGCCATCGATCATAATATCGAAGTCATACAACATGGCATCGAGCTGGGGTCTAAATCGACGACCGTATGGTTATCAGATGGATCCTGTTTCCCCGGACAATTAAATTTTCGGGAAGCATTTGAGCGTACACTGGATGGATTAAAACAAATCTATTCTCATTTACCGGATGACTGGAAAATGTTTGTAGAATATAAAGCATTTGAACCTAATTTTTATTCAATGACGGTCGGTGATTGGGGCCAATCTTTATTATATGCACAAAAGCTGGGACCCAAAGCATTCACATTGGTTGATTTGGGACATCATCTACCCAATGCCAATATTGAACAAATCGTTTCATTATTAATCATGGAACAAAAACTTGGCGGATTCCATTTTAACGACAGCAAATACGGTGATGATGATCTTACCGTAGGAAGTATCAATCCGTATCAGTTATTTTTAATATTCAATTCACTCGTCGAAGGCATGGACCGATATGCTATGAATCATACCAATGGCCTTGCCTGGATGATCGATGCCTCCCATAATGTAAAAGACCCCCTCGAAGACCTGATGGAGTCCGTAGAGTCTATTTTACAAACATATGCCAAAGCCTTGCTGATTGATCAATCAGCATTACACCATGCTCAGCAGGCAAATGATGTAACGATGTGTCAGGAATTATTGCAAAACGCTTATCTCACTGATGTAAGACCGATCGTAGCCGAAGCAAGATTGAGATCAGGTGGCGCTTTGAATCCAATAGGCTGCTTCAGAGAAAATAAAATCCGAGAGCAATTAATTAAGGCCAGAGGCAGTAATACGATGTCGACCGGCCTGTGATTTTTGATTCATCGGTATTTACTCAAATAGGGGGAGGGTATTCAGCATTTTCTTACTTATCTTCGTGATCTGGGTGGTTTATTGTCAACCATTCAATTCTATCTAATCCATAAGCTTATGAAATTACTATCTATCTTTTTATCATTATTATTGTCTTGTTCCTTATTGGCACAAAATAAAAAAACGATGGCTATCGCTCCGGGTACTGCTGTGACTCCAGGCACAACTCCAATGATCGATACATTTAAATCCGATATCTTCTCAGGTCTTACGATGCGAAGCATCGGTCCTGCACTTACTTCAGGCAGAGTGGTAGCAGTAACTGTCAATCCAAATAACTCGAGCGAATATTATGTAGTCGTTGCATCCGGGGGAGTGTGGAAAACCACGAACGCAGGCAATACATTTTCACCGATCTTCGATAATTATGGATCCTATTCGATGGGATGTCTGACAATCGATCCGGGTAATACAAATGTTCTTTGGCTTGGAACCGGAGAAAATAATAATCAACGATCCGTAGGCTATGGTGACGGTGTCTATAAATCAGAAGATGGTGGTAAATCGTGGAAAAATGTTGGTTTGAAAAGTTCAGAACACATCGGTGGGATTACCGTAGATCCCAGGAATGGTGATATCGTATACGTCGCTGCATATGGCCCTCTATGGAGCAGTGGAGGTGAACGCGGTATTTATAAAACGACCGACGGTGGTAAGACCTGGAAACAAATACTCAATGTAAGTGAAAATACAGGCTTCAATGAAATACATATGGATCCACGTAACTCTAATCTGCTGTATGCCTGCGCTCATCAAAGACAGCGTAAAGTATTTACTTATATTGGAGGTGGTCCTGAATCTGCCTTGTATAAAAGTACAGATGGTGGCAATACTTGGAATAAAGCCGGTGGTGGATTCCCAAGCGGAAAAGATTTGGGTAGAATCGGTCTAGCTATATCTCCCGCTAACCCGGATTATGTATATGCTATCGTGGAAGGTGATGAAACCGGATTGTACCGCAGTACCGATCGGGGTGCCAGTTGGGAAAAGCGCGGTGGTTATCAAACGAGTGGTAATTATTACCAGGAATTATTTTGTGATCCGATCTATCCAAACAGACTTTGGGCCACCAATACATTTCTGGCCGTTTCCGAGGATGGTGGTAAATCCTTTCACAATTTTGGAGAAAAAAATAAACATGTAGATAATCATCATGTCTGGATCGATCCAAAGAATACCAATCACACATTGGTGGGTTGCGATGGTGGTCTCTATGAATCATACGACGATGGCAGTACCTGGAATTTTAAAGCCAACCTTCCGGTTACACAATTTTATAAAGTCTGTGTAGACTATGCCTTGCCATTTTATAATGTATATGGCGGTACTCAGGATAATTTTTCATTAGGCGGCCCTTCGCGTACCATCAGCGCGAATGGTGTAGCAAATAGCGATTGGTATATAACCTGTGGTGGGGATGGATTCGAATCGCAAGCGGATTATGAAGATGCCAATATTGTCTATGCTCAATCACAATACGGTGGTTTGATTCGCTTTGATAAAAAAAGCGGAGAGCAAACCGATATCAGGCCCATCGAATTTGACAATGATAGCGCATACCGCTGGAACTGGGATGCTCCGCTGCTGATTTCACAACATGATCATAAACGATTGTATTTTGCTGCCAACAAAGTTTTTCGCACCGATGACCGGGGTGATTCCTGGAAAGTGATTAGCCCTGATCTTTCATCCAGGCTCGATCGTAACAAACTTGAAGTCATGGGTAAAATCTGGAGTGTAGATGCGATTGCTAAAAACGGATCGACCGATATCTATGGTAATATCGTTACGATTGCGGAGTCAAAACTGGATCAAAATCTGTTATGGGTAGGTACCGATGATGGTGCCATCCATGTGACGACCGATGGTGGTGCACAGTGGAATAAGCTCAACCCCATATCGGGCGCACCTGCGCAGACCTATATCAATCAAATCATTACTTCTTTACATGATAAGAATACTGCGTATGTAGCCATCAACCATCATCGATACGGAGACTTTAAACCATATTTATTTAAGACGACTGATATGGGCAAATCCTGGATATCGATATCTGGTAATTTACCGACACGAGGCAGTGTGTATACCATTGCTGAAGATCATGTAGATCCCAACTTATTATTCACCGGTACTGAATTTGGATTATTTGTTACGGTGAATGGTGCAAAATCATGGACCCAGATCAAAAACGGATTGCCAACAATAGCAGTACGTGATCTGGAAATCCAGAGAAGAGAAAATGATCTGGTGCTCGCAACGTTTGGCCGGGGATATTGGATCCTGGAAAATTATGCATCCCTGCGAAACTTTGATAAAAAGAATCTGGATAAAGACGCTTATATCTATCAAAGTAAAGATGCATTGATGTACAATCCATGGTATCCTCTTGGATTGAGAGATAAAGGTTTTCAGGGCGAATCTTATTTCTTAATTCCTAATCCGGCTCCAGGTGCAGTTGTTTCTTATACAGTTAAAGACGATATTAAATCATTGAAAGATATACGTCAGGATGCGGAAAAAGAAAAAATCAAAAAGGGGATTCCGGTTTATTATCCATCCCTGGATAGTCTGCGATTGGAAGATAATGAGACACCTCCTTATGTATTGGCAACGATCACAGATGATCACGGAGATATTGTGCGACGCCTCAAACTTCCCGCCAAAAAAGGTGCTAATAAATTTACGTGGGACCTGCGGTCAGCCCCGGTGAGCCAGGTCAATCTTGCAGAAGAGACGGATGGTTTTAATCCATTTGTAAGTCGCGAAAAAGGATATCCTGTGCTGCCTGGTAATTATAAAATACAATTAAGTAAATTTCAAAATGGAAGATATACCGATTTGGGAGCACCCTCCACAATTAAAGCAGTACCATTGAACAACGCCAGCCTGACCGCAGAAGATAAAGCAGCTGTCGATGTATTCAATAAACAGGCAGCCGAACTAAGAAGAATGTCTGTGATCGCTCAACGGTATTATGGTGACCTGACCAATAAACTAAAATTCATCAAATCGGCGTATTTGCAAACCCCTAAACTTCCATTATCTGTCAATACGGATGTGCTGGCTTTAGAAGATAAACTCAATAAGATCAATATCGAAATGAATGGCGATCCTACATTATCATCCCGTGAATTCGAGACGACTCCGGGCATCAACGGTAAAGTCTTCAGTATTATCGGAAGTTTATGGAATATTTCCGGTGGTCCTACGGCCACGATGAAAAAAACATTTGGAGAAGCGACGCATGATCTTGATAAAGTCATCAGCAATATCAATGCGATTACAGCTGAAATCAATAAGCTGGATATGATTTTGGAGAAAGCCGGTGCGCCGTATACTCCGGGAAGAATACCGGAAATCAAGAAACCATAATGATTCATGGTTGGTCCCTATAACTTATCTATATAGGTATCTGCCATCCAATCTCTTCATGGATTTATTAAAAACCAACTGAATACTTCGTTTACTTAGAAGAAAATCTTGTGATAATTTTTTTTATAAAATTATTTCCTTTATTGGCCGGTTCTGAACTCACAGGATGAAGTTGCGGTATGTCATCGGGTGGCCACATGGTACTGATGGATCCGGGATGATAAAAGGTAACCGTCATACTCCGGCGGGATTCTTTGGTACCTTTCTTAACCGGCTCAACAGCATGCCACGAATGATTGGACCGCACCAGCAACACTGAATTGCCTGTAATCGGTGAAACTCTGGTAAATACATCCTTCGGATCACTTGAGTTTAAAATAGAAATACATCCCCCCTGCGCATCATCCCAGGTGTCATTAAAATATAAAACATGTGTCACTATTTTATCTTTTAAATCAACATGTGGACCCATCCAGGTGCCAGGGCTGTAATGGAACAAATTCACTTCTATCGCCACGGAAGAGAGATCACGTTTGCACAGTTTACTCATGGCGGCTCTGTATTCTGGAGAATTCAGATCAAGTGCCAAATCCAACCAGCTCTTGGTTAATTCCGCCGGAAAAGAAGCAGTCTTAGCTCCCATGGCGATGAGGTTCCTGCATTCATATACATAAGTTTTTTCTCCTTCATACCCATTGACTGATTTATAGTGATCCATAGGATATTCCTTAGATAATTTTTTTCTTATCTCATCTGTAAATAGCTGATCAATAAAAGCCCATTCGTAGGGAATAGCAGCAATGGTTGCATTTTCAATTTGACTGATGTCGATCATATCAAGGATTTTAAAATGTAAATGTGCTCTTGTAATTTCTTATGGTCAAGTATTAATAATTCAGAGTAATCAGTTTTTTTAGATACCTCAAACCGATCCATTAATTCATAAATGGTATTAAACATACCTGACATCAATCCCCGGTCTTCCATAAAAAATTGATTTTTTTCGTACACATTGGCGAGAAAAAAAGGAACATTGTGTGCATAAGCGAAGATAGCTCCGTGCAAAGAATAAGAAATCATACAATCAAATTTTCCAATAACCGTGAATATTTCCCGGGAGCCCATATTGGGTACTAAAAAGCATCCCTCCCCGATCCTTTTTACTATGGGCGTAAACACCGTATGATCTGATCGGTATAAAGTGATGGGAATAAAGTAAAGAGTAAACCCTTGTTGAATTAACTGTGAACACCATTGAACAAACCGATCCATTTCACTCTCTGTAAAAGTTTCGGGATAAATATGGATGCCAATCGAATTTGATTTTACCCTAAATCCCGTACCAGGTTTGTCTTCCAGAAGCAACGTCGTGCAGGGTACGATGCTGACATTGGAAATGTACTGTATTTTATTACGATCGCCCATGCTTCTTACGGAGACATATTTGTATTCTGATAAATAGTCCAAATCGGTAGGTTGACCATGGATACCCATAGCGTTTAAAATATGTCTGCCCTTTATTCTGAATTGATTGTATTCAGAATTAATGCTTAGCTCTCTCAATAAATGACCGCCACCGATCAGAATGGTTTCATATCGTCCGGTATCAGAACCAGCGTACAATTCCAAATAATCACAATGCAGAGAATTTAATATTCCTTTTACACTGATACCGATTGCTTCATCACCTGTATTTCCGGAAAAATTATCAAAAGCTATACCCACCATTCTATAGTCCGCTTAAAAGCCAAAAATAAGTCTATTCACATCATTCAAACTATATTTTTCGGAAGAAGATCAATAGAAATAATGACTTTAAAATGATGTTCCAGGTATAGATAAAATTTCCTAAGAGGATTGGCTCATCCGAGATATCTGCAACCAACTAATTTAAAACAATTCCAACTGCTCCGGTATATTCCATTGAAAGCTTTTACGATGATGCATCGTCTCGCCATACAAATGCAAGGCTGCTTTATGCTCGGCGGTGGGATACCCTTTATTCCGATCCCAGCCATACACCGGATGTTCCAGATGGAGTCCGGCCATATATTCATCGCGATGTGTTTTAGCTAAAATGGATGCGGCGGCAATAGACAGGTACAAGGCATCACCATCCACCACGGTAGTATGTTTGATCGATTGATACGGTTTGAAGCGATTACCATCAATGATGATGTGCTCGGGTATGATGGGTAATAGATCGAGTGCATCGTGCATGGCTTTTACGGATGCCCAGAGTATATTGAGATGGTCGATTTCCACTGGACTACAAGATGCAACTGCCCAATGCATTGCCTTTTTTTCGATGATGATCCTGAGTCGATCCCTTTCCTTTTGATTTAATTTTTTTGAATCATCGATGCCCGGGTTTTTAAATCCCTTGGGTAATATGACCGCAGCTGCAAATACTGGACCTGCAAGACAACCACGACCGGCTTCATCGCAACCGGCTTCGATAATTCCTCTTTTGAGAAAACTCTTCACTCATTGACAAATATAGAATATAATATACTGTATCATTTGAATCATTGGAAATTTGTCAATTGTTTTTTATGAAATTTCATTCAATGTACTCACCTTCAGTTTACCCAACATACTTTGATGCCATTCAATAAACTTTACATTTACCAGATTGAGTCCGGCTTTGACTCTTTTATTGATCTTAGTTTTTTCATAGCTGATGGTTATGATTTGTTGCGCCCGCACCACCCGCACCGGACCAAATTTTTGAGTGGTATTGTTTTGAATCCAATAATAGAGGGACGTTTTCTCCGAAGCAGGCAATTGGCTGGAATTGATTTTTGCAATGGAGGCAAGATTGACTTCATCTTTATAGACTCCCAAAGTTATCGTATAGACCAGCTGGGTACTGCGGGGATCAAACTCTGCATTCAGAATCAGGGTATGAATAAGCTTCGCTTTGGGTCTGATCCGGTACCAGATATCCTCTGCGGATCGATGCTTTAATATCCAGTCTTTTGTATTCTCAGGTAAATGGTTTAACTCAATAGCAATATGATGGGATACTTTTTGAAATGAATTTTTTTCAATTTTTTCCAACCAATCCATTAAGATTTTCTTTCGTTGATCAAATGGGTAGATGGAGTGCAGCACCTTGCCATTCCATTGATGGATGTCCAGCCAGGTGATCGCATTCTCTTCTTCAAGATAAATACCCTCGAGAATGGATTGATCCGGGACATGTTGATTCAATGCTTTGTATTGGTCTTGAGTGAGTAGATCGACCCATGAATTTTCGGCAGACCATATATAGAGGGTCGAATCAAACTTATGCAGTTGGATCCGGTCACCGGTATAATATGGTTCCAACCAATATTCATCCAATTGTATATTTTGAAAGTCATCATCCAATACCACCGGTTTTATAAACTGAAATGGCTCAAACTTATTTTCTATATCTG
Source organism: uncultured Saprospiraceae bacterium (assembly GCA_937867195.1). Classification (GTDB taxonomy): domain Bacteria; phylum Bacteroidota; class Bacteroidia; order Chitinophagales; family Saprospiraceae; genus JADJLQ01. The sequence continues at coordinate 24,273 of CALMKY010000449.1, forward strand.
ATTTGGAAGGCTGTATGAGTTTTGAAAAATCATGTTCTATCCAATCCGGATTGGATAACCTGAAAATCAATAAATCGCTTGAAGTAAAGTAGATAGATGACAGGATGGATGATATTTCCTTTAAACCGATTAATGGCTTATGAGTTCCGGTCATGATTTTATGAAAGACGATCAGTGTATCCGCATCATAGACCATCCATTTACTTTTTAAGAAACTATAAATTTTTTCTTTGTTCTTAAAATCTGTCTTCAGTATTTCATCGATGCAGCCGGGAATAGAATCAGACACATCCGTAATTTCTTTATTGGCCAACATCAGGCTGTAAGCTTCTATTTTATCATGGGTCACTTCCGCGCACTGTTCGATGAGCCAGTCGGGATAAGAGGTATATTGAATTACCCATTCTTTCAATTCTTCGCCTTTTAGCTTTACTTTTAATTTAAGCCCCAATAATAAATAGATAGTCCACTTTTTATTATCATCTCGTACTTGAGTTATATAATCCCGAATTATCGAACGTTTGTATTCGACATCATTGGATTCTGAGACCCGGAGATACAATTCTGCAAAGTTTTTCATTTAATCTTCTTCGGTCACCACTTCCTGATCCTGATTGAGGTGATGGGGTATGATGAATGAATGTTTGCCATGATTCGTAAGCCAACGAGACAATGCAAGTGTATAACCATGCATGAGACCGATGGATTCCGCCCCGCAATCCCGGATCACCTTATTGACCTGATTCCAATCCACATGGTCTGATAAAGCAAATCCGCGATCTGCTGTTTGTTTTTTTCTATTCCCCATGATCGCCATCCAGCCTGATACGGTAGCCGTCACCGGCCTGTGCAAGGCATGTAACCAGGGGGTATTCAAGACGGAGTATGGAATAATGACAATACCTTGTAATATTTCTTTTTTACTTGTTTTAGATGATATCTTTATGGTAGGTCGCAGCTTCAATCCGGCCTTACGAAGCGCATCATTGGTTTCTTCTACCGTCGTATGGGTATAGACAGGAATTTCGATGGGTATATTTTGTATGACTCGTTGGGCTTTTCCCAATGCATAGGCCAGTACTACCGTGGTACGATCGTTCCCCAGATTTTCATGGTACCAGCTGAGGATTTCATTCACGATGATGTGCTGGGGTTTCCATTGATAGATCGGTAAAGCAAAAGTCGTCTCGGTGATCAGAGTATTGCATTGGATCAATTCATACGTACCACTGATCTGGTCCTTTTCAGTCTTATAATCTCCTGTGACAACCCATACATTTCCTTTGTATTCAAGTCTTATTTGCGACGAACCGGCGATATGACCTGCCGGATGAAAACTGATCCTGACTCCATTCATGGTAATAGAAGTTCCCCAGTGAATATCCTGTACCTGCAGGTAGTTCCCCAATCTTTGTTTGATAATCGCATTGGTCAAAGGAGTTGCAAGATAATATCGATGTCCAGAAATCGCGTGATCACTGTGGGCGTGTGTGATCAGTGCCCGGGTAACTGTTTTTATTGGATCTATGTAGATGTCTGCTTGAGGACAATAGAGACCGGCAGGGGTATGGATGATTAAGGGATCCATCATGCAAATGTAATTTTTCAAATTTTTAGAATTAATTAATTTTAGACTTTTACGATTAATGGACCAAAATTCTTCAGCTATTAGGTGTTGTAATAGCAGAGCTCTGTGAAAACGCAGTAAAAATCGCTCAGTCTATTACAAATGCCGGTGTTGATTTTATGTTAGTGATAAAAATGCATAGAAGCAACCTGGTCAGTGCAGATACTACCCTACGGCTAGGAAAGGCATTGGATTTACGTATACCGACCAATCAGGCAATATAGTAAGCATTTGACAAATACCCCTTGCAATGCAGTGACCCGATTTGCAAATGTGATATAATACTCAAAATAGCTATGATGTAGCCGATATTAAAGGAACGATTCCCTTAGAACAGATTCTGTAGCAGATTATCTAACCACAGACTATCTTGGCGCTACACCGTCAGGTTGGGTGCAATGGACGAACAAAGCAACGTACACTATCCTCTAGGGTGCCGGGGTCTATTTTATTCTGACAAATGTAATTCTTCCGAAATTTTTCATATAGTCATTACAGTTGCCAATGCAGCATGCTTGGCAATGTGTTAAAATCTATATGCCAATGGATTTGCCGGGATTTCCTAATAGACTGATAAAATTGGTAAACCTGGTAATAGTCCTATTGTATTTACAATAAATAATAAAAAATAAATATCTGTTAAACCATTATGTTTCTTAACTATTGTTAAATGAGTTCCCCTTTTATAGATTTGTCAAATTATATATAGGTGAAAATCAATCCATTATTGGCATTATTCTTGAATATAAGAAAGAGATTGACCACACTAACCAAATAAAAAATTGACTATTAAAAAATTATATAATTAAATATTTATATTATGTATCGTTTTTTGACATTAAAAGCGTTTTTAATTGGAATATCGGGTCTGGTAGCTGCTGCAGGGCTAATTATTTACAATCAATCAATAAATGCCAATCTGTTGGCTGGCGGAGGAGCAAGCGGCACTGTTTTTCGTGATTATAATGGTGATGGAGTTAAACAAGCCTCAGAGCCCTTAGTAGCAGGAGTAACCGTTACAGCATACACAGCTTCAGGTTCGGTTTGTGCTTCTACAATCACTGGAAGTGTTTCAGCCCCCAATTATACGTTAATGAACCTAAGTTGTTCCGGGCCAATTCGTATAGAGTTTTCTATTGAAACCACAACAGACTGTGTTGATTCGTTATTGGATTTTACATCTACCAATGGGGGAGTATACGGATCTTCTGTACAATTTGTGGATGGCAGCACGATGCCTTCCAATGTAAATTTTGCTTTGAACAACCCCGCAGATTACAATAAAGGTTCGGCTAACACCAGCGTATACGTCCCATGTTATACCAATGGTAATCCTTTAGGAGGTGGTACATCCGGTACCGGCTCCTGGTTTGTAGGTTTTCCATATAACAGCAGTGGAAGTGTAACGCCTCCTCCCCAAATTATTAATGGAGTTTCAATTGGTGCTACCTGGGGAGTAGCATACAGTAAACAGGCAAAAAAAGTATTTACTTCAGCATTTATAAAAAGACATGTAGGTCTTGGTACCCTCGGTTCCGGAGGTATTTATACACTGACTCCAACAGCCACTTCATTCATAGCCAGTAATTTATATGATATGGATGCAAATGGGCACCGTACTCGCGCGGCTGCAGGTGCTCCGGCCTATGGTGTGGGCAGTTCATTCAATTATGTGGGAACTCCCGCAACCAAAATAACTTACCTGGGTGCAATTGACCCTTTGACCGGTAAACCATCGGGCCTTGGAGTCGTGGGAACCAACGTACAAAGAGGCCTGCCAGCTGCAGCCTCATCCCCAAATTTTGATCCTGCAGCCATGGCTCAGGTGGGAAAAGTAGGACTTGGCGATTTAGAAATAAGTGATGACGGAAAATTTCTGTATGTAATGAATCTGTATAGCCGGCATTTATTCAGACTTCAGTTAAACGATCCTTACAATCCGACAGCTGTGATTGCGGTCGATAGCTTTGCAATGCCCGCAGCGCCCTGTACCAACGGAGTACTGCGACCTTTTGCGACCAAATTTTATAGAAACAAGTTATATATAGGTACAGTTTGCTCTGGTGAAAATGGTGGAACTACCACCGTAGAAAATAATATGGGACCTGCAGAACCTACTGATCTTTCAGCCTATGTGTATGAGTTGATAAACCCTACCGGGGTGAGTCCTTCTTTCAACGTATCTCCAGTTTTTTCTCATGCTTTAAACTATACCAAAGGACCGTCCATTACCTGGATAGGCCCTCTTGCCAAACAATGGTATCCCTGGTCTGATTCAACTAATACTATTAGTGATAATGCTACGCGCCAGGACCGAACCCTACCAACCCCACAACTATCGGATATTGAATTTTCAGACAGAGGTGATATGGTACTTTCATTTACTGATCGAACTGGTCATCAATATGGCTGGGACAATTACAGATATTTGAGCCCTGTTGCCTCAGGTACCAATGAACTTATACTTCCGGTATCGGGAGGTGATATATTGATGGCGGGTCTTAATTGTGGTAGCGGAGTGTATACACTGGAAAATTTAGGTAGTTATAATAGTGATGGAATTATAAAAACAAGTACGGGAGCGGCGGTAGGTGAAGGCCCTGGCGGCGACGAATTTTTTGACCAGGATCTCATTGCCTGTTGTCATAACGAAACTCACGGTGGCTCCGTAGCTGTATTGCATGGAGATGATAAAGTAATCACCACGGTAATGGACCCTACCACCATCCGGGAAGGCGGTACGGTAAAATATTCGTTTTCCAATGGTGTCAAGTCCTCATCCTACAGATTATTTTATTCAGTTGATAATTCATTGACTACCGGTACTTTCGGTAAAGCAAATGGACTTGGTGATATTGAACTTTCAGGTATAGAGCCCCCGTTGGAATTGGGTAATAGAGTATGGGCGGATACCGATGGCGACGGAGTGCAGGATCCGGGCGAGCCGGCTTTGGCTAATGTAACTGTACAAATCTACGACGGGGTCACTCTGATAGGTACTGATATCACGGATGCCAATGGTAATTATTATTTTGATACTACCAATATTGCCGATGGCAACCAATCTTTAGGAGGAGCTCAAAAAGGACCTCAACCAAACAGAACATATACGATTAGAATTGGAAATGCTGACTGGGCAGGGGGAATAGGTACAGGAGACCTTACAGGCTATGTACTTACCAGCACTAATACAGGTGGTGGTTCAAATCCTGACCTCAACGATAATGATGCATCAATAGTATCTATGGTTCCGACCATCACGTATACTACCGGTAATTGGGGAGAAAATAATCATACCCTCGATTTTGGTTTTGTATTTGCCCCGGAAATTGATACTGTCGATCTTGCACTTCGAAAAACCATTGCAGATACTTTGCACAATAGTGCTGATCTGAACCTGAATAATGGAGACACAATAAAATTTAAAATTAAACTCTTTAATCAAGGACAGGTGTCCATGGATAGTCTGAATGTCACAGATTATCTTCCGGCTGGTTTTAAATTTATAAATGCTACCGGTACGGGGCAGGTAAATGAAGGATGGGATGGAACTGACCCATCCAACCCGGTTTATAAATGGAGAGCCACTTCAAAAACAGCTGGTGGCTTTGAAACAATAAGTCCAAAACTACCACTTGACGCTACATTTACAGGTGATGACCTTACAGGAACATCGGCGTCCTTTAGTCACGATCCCGGGACTGGATCCAATCGTCTATTATTAGTTAGTATAGCTGTTGGGACAGGTAACTCCGGGGTAGGTACACCGGCCTTTATTGATAGTGTTAAATTCAAAGGCATAAATTTAACAAAGATTGGTGAACGCCAATCCGGTGCTATCGGTGGGGGTGCTAATGATGACGATGTAAGGATATATATATTTAGTTTAGTCAATCCGTCCTCAGGTTCTGGTACTGTTCAACTTTATATTAACGGTACAGGAGGGATTGTCGCTAAAGCAATAACCTTTAATGGAGTCAATCAAACCAATCCATTAGGTACTTTCCAGGATACTTCGGGAATAAACGGCTCTCCTATTAATAAGAATTTTATTTCTCAAACCAATGAACTTTTGTTTACCGCTATGGCATTGGATCAAAATAGTTCTATTACTGCCAATCCTGTTGGCTCCAATCAAACTGTTCTGATGAATAATTCAGCTTCCGTGGTCACAGGAGCGACTGTAACGGAGCCGGGAGCGGCTGTGGTTACATCAAATTTTACATTTACAAACCAAGATTGGGCTTTGGGTGCAGTCTCTATAAAACCCGCTGCACTTATTGGACCTTTTAATCCCGGTGATTCAATAGAAGTATGTATCTATACTACGCTCAACCATGTCCCGGGAATACCTACCTCTGCAGATTTTACTAATTATGCAGAAATCAGTTATGCACGCGATACCAATGGGGTGGATCAAAGTGCCAATGATATCGACAGCCCTTTAAACAATAATCCCAATGACAATGCAGGTGGTCAGCCAAAATCACCAGCAGACGATTATGTCAATGGTAACGGGACTGGAACCATAGGAGATGGAGTTGCCAGCACAGATCAGGACAATCATGATGGAGCCATGCTGGATGTATTTGACCTCGCCTTAAAGAAAACTATCGATACCAGCAGTATTAAGGTCGGTACGTACGCCATAGGTGATACCATTAAGTTTAATATTACCATTACCAACCAAGGTACCATTACAGCTCAGAATATATCAGTAACCGATACGATTCCTTGCGGACTTACATTTAGTACGATTCAATCGGTGACCTGGACCAATACCAGCCCGGTAACTACTTATACTATTCCCGGCCCACTGCTTCCAGGCCAATCAGTCTCCGTCCCTATTAATTTAGTGATCAATAATTCATGTAGTTATTTTGTGAATTATGCCCAAATCAACCTCGCAGAAGATGGTGACGGAAATACCCGAACCAGTGATGTAGACGGCACCTATAATCAAAATTTTGCTGACGATGCCGGAGGTAAGGTCAACTCCAACAGCGATGATGTGATCACCGGTGATGGTACCGGTGTACCTCTCGATGATGTAGCGCTTACGGATGCTGATGCTCAGGATCCTGCCGAATTGCAGGTATTCGATCTTGCATTGAAAAAAATAATTTCACCATTTACTTTGGGTTATCCGGGTGCCTACGCCGTTAATAACCTGATCCGGTTTGATATTACCATTTACAATCAAGGCAATATTTCTGCCGATACGATTAATATCGTTGACAATCTGCCTCCTGGCTTAAGTTTTACAGCAGGAGATAATGTTGGCTTGAACTGGCTTGCAGGACCCGGAGCCAACCAGGTTCAAAGAACCATAAATTTAGTTGGAGGCGATACACTCGACGCAGGAGAAGATACTACTGTTTCGATCTTTTTACGAGTGGTTCATACAAATGGAGGCATTCCAGCGTATACCAATATTTCAGAAATCTCTTCAGCCGTTGCCATAATTGGAGGGACTAATGTAAAGCTTACTATAGACGCCGACTCACCGTATGATACCAATCCCACCAATGATGCAGGAGGCTTAGTGAGCTCTGCTGCAGACAATCAAATTTTTGGAAACGGAACAGGTACTCCGGGTGATGGTGTTGCAGCCAGTGATGAAGATGACCAAGATCCCGCTCTGGTGCCTATAGTTGATCTCGCCTTGAAAAAATCAATATCAGGCTCTAGCCCGGCACCCTACAAATATGGGGACACAGTTAGCTTCGATATTACCGTAATCAATCAGGGTACTGTATTTATAGATAGCGTAGAGGTTACCGACTATATACCGGTCGGCTTTACTTTTCCCCCACAACCAGGCTGGGCACTTACCGGTCCTAATGCAACCAGAGTAATTAAATCTAGACTCGACCCAGCTGAAGATACAGTAATCAATATAAAATTGATCCTTAAATCAGTAACCGATCTCAGTCGAGTAGACAGTGCCTGGACCAATTTTGCAGAAATCAGCCAGGCTTATGATACATTGGGAAATGATGTGAGCCTTAAGGATATTGACAGTCCTTTAAACAATATAGCTTCTGACAACAGGGGTGGCAAACCTCAGAGCTTAGCAGACAATTATATACTTGGTGATGGCACAGGAGTAATTGGGGATGGTGTAGATACCACAGATCAGGACAATCACGATCCTGCTTTAGTGAAAGTGGTTGACTTGGCCTTGAGAAAAGTAGTCAGAGATACCCTCGGAGATGCTATGCTCAATTTTGGAGACACTATACGCTTTGATATTCAATTATTCAATCAGGGTAATGTACCAATGGATAGCCTGGTAATTACTGATTATATTCCTACTGGGTTTGAATATTTACCTGGTTTTAACCCTGGATGGTCAGGTGCAGGACCTACACCAACCTACCAATGGGGTGCTTCAGAAGTATTGGATCCCGGAGAAAGTGATACTATTTCGATTTATTTACGAATAATACAAGTAGGCGAACCAACCATTGATAAATATACTAATTATGCGGAGATCAGTTTCGCCTCCGACACCGCTAATATTGATCAAAGTAGTAATGATGCTGACAGCCCGCTCAACAATATAGATAATGACAATCCCGGAGGTCAGCCGTTCAGCGCAGCAGATGATGCAATCGACGGTGATGGTACGGGTATGATAGGAGATGGAATTCCTGGTACAGACCAAGATAATCATGACCCGGCGCCATTATTCCCAAGAATTGTCGATGTCGCTTTGATTAAAATGAATCAGGCATCTGCCCCGTTTAAATTTGGAGATACAGTGGCCCTGCTTATAACAGTGATCAACCAGGGGACTATTACTCTCGATAGTATTGAGGTGACGGATTATCTTCCTGCCGGATTTTATTTTGATCCGACACTCAATCCGGGATGGACACAAGTGGGTCCTTATTTAAAAACGGTATATGGTACACCTTTGGCTGGTGGATTGTCTGCATTTATTCCTTTGAACTTGGTTATACTACCTATCTCTGATTTTTCAAAGGCAGATAGTGCATGGACCAATTTTGCGGAAATAAGCAGAATATATGAAGGGGCCACAGATGTCAGTGGTGAAGACCCTGATAGCCCTATCAATGCGGACCCAAATGATAATGCAGGTGGTCTACCTGGATCAGATGCAGATGACTATGTCTTGGGTGATGGCACAGGTGTTTTTGGTGACGGCGTAGATACCACTGATCAGGACAATGCCGACCCGGTAACAGTAGAAATAGTTGATCTGGCTTTAAGAAAAGTGATATCCGATACCTTGGGCGATGCGTCTTTGTATTTTGGAGATACAGTAAAATTTGCGATACAACTATTCAATCAGGGCAATGTACCAATTGACAGTTTATTAGTGACTGACAGTATACCCAATGGTTATAGTTTTGTGGCCGGAAGTCTAAACAATGGATGGAATATTTTAGGTAATAAAGCAACATACCGATGGGGGGCAGGCGATACGCTGGTATCAGGTGGATCGGATACGATATGCATATATCTTCGTATAGAAAAGGT
>CALMKY010000450.1 GCA_937867195.1 uncultured Saprospiraceae bacterium
GTATCCTGGCCGTGGGCCGGATAAAGGAAGTAGTGGTGCGCAAAGGAGAAGGCTTCGGCGTTTCCAATTTCATGAAGGTAACCCTGAGCTGCGATCACCGCAGTGTGGATGGAGCCTCCGGGGCCGCCTTTCTGCAAACCCTGAAAAAACTACTCGAGAATCCCATCACGATGTTGTTGTGATGTGAACGGTATAGAAGTCCTGCCAGCCGCCTCCGGGCGGCTTTTTTTTGCCAGCAAGCCCGCATTTGTTTTCGCCAGTCCCGGCCTAATGAAATCAACTTAATCTGGAAAAGGAACCAGCCAGTTCTGAAATATTGACCCGGCCCGGGAGTTGACAGGAAAGAATAGCTACCTATGAAGCCAAAACCCGAACCCGAATTTTCCTGGAACCTGTTATTTGGCGTTACCGCTGCCAGTTTTTTCTCCTTCAGTCTACTGGTTCGCCTGCTCAATGGTAATCCGGAGCATAGCCGCCTGTTTTCACATATCGCGATAGTCAGTTCAGTGATGTTGTTACTGAGTGTGCTGGCGGGGGCCCTGGTCAATTCCACGGTTCCGGGAGATGAGTGATCACTCCGTCACTTCCAGCAGGGAGACCGTACCGTCCATGGTGGCAACCACGATCCGCTTGCGGCTGAGTACCCGGACCGTGTTGACCATTGAATTGTCGAGCTTATGTGCCCAGTTCACCCGTTGCGACTTCGGATCAACCCCATATACCACACCGTTGCGTGTACCGAATACCAATACTCCCTGTTTTTCAATAAGCATGGAAGGCGCGTGCTCATAGCCGAATCCGCAATCCAGTTTCCAGGCGGCGCCTTGTTTTACCGCGGAGGCCCGGAAGGCCACCAGGGTATCCTGCATGGTCTTGCCATAAATCCATTGCCCGTCTTCGGAAATCCCGATCGACTCCCTCACAGTCGCCTCCTGGGTCCGCCAGAGGGTCCTGCCGCTGGCCAGCTCAATGGCTGTGAGGTAGCGGTCAGGTGCCACCACAAAAACGACGCCTTCGTGAACGACGGGGATACAGGCAGCGGGAGAAAAATTGCGGATGGGTGAACCATTGTTCCAGGCCCAGCGCAACTGACCGGTATTCCGATCGAGGGCATAACAGTGCCGGTCCCAGGCCCCAAACAGTACCATTCCTGCAGCCATCCTTGCGAACTGATCTTATAGGGTGATAACTGAACCAATGCATTTGATAAGGAATCTTTAAAAGCCGGATCCCTTTTCAATTCATTTGCCGCCAGGATCGTATTATTAAAAACCTGTCGTATTAAAGCCAAATCAGATGTACCTCCATACATCGTCGCTCCCTTAAATCCTTTATCATTCATATATACATTTTCAGGTGATGTAGAGGGAGCCGTGACCAAATGACCATATGTATCCTTTACCAGAAAGTCCAATAAAAACCTGCATTGATTTTTCAGAATATCATACGAATTGGTTAAGTATTTTTTATCTTTTGTAAATAAGTAATGTTCCCAAATATGAGTTGACAACCATGCCCCCCCCATAGCCCAGTTAGCCCATTGAGGAGATCCCTTGCCAAAATTACCGACCGGGTTAGACATAGCCCAGATATCGCTGTTATGATGTGCTGTCCATCCGCGCGTATGATAATATGTACTGGCTGTGATGGTTCCGGTCTTAGATAAATCTCCTAAAAATGATAGCAACGGTTGGTGCAATTCTGAAAGATTACAAGTCTCGATGGGCCAATAATTCATCTCAGTATTGATATTAATTGTATAATTAGAACTCCAGGGTGGGCGTACGGCTTCATTCCAGAGTCCTTGTAAATTGATCGGCACATGGGATGTGCGACTGCTGCTAATTAAAAGATATCTCCCAAAATTAAAATACAGATTAATTAAAGAAAGGTCATTCGCTAAATCAGTATTGTCTTTTAATCGATGATATGTGTCGTCCTTACCTGCATTATTTTCTCCCAGCTGAAATCTCACCCGGTCGTATAACGAAGAATAGTTTTTTTGATGCCGGGAAATGAGTTGAGTATAGCTGTATTTTTTAGCATTGACCAGTTGATTGGATGAAATCTTGAGTTCATCCAGTCCTTGAGTGAAAGGATCTTTATTATACCCATTAAAACTGGTTGCCAGGCTAAGTCGAATCTCCAAACTATTGCAATCTTTAAAAATAATGGACGTATCACTCAAAGCAATAGATCCATTTTCATTTAGTACATTAAGTCTTGCTGCAAACCGCGTTCCATGACCATCTACATAAATCAATGGATTATTGGTACGATTATAATTAGGTTCGGAATGCACCGGTGCTCTACCGGTCATGAATAATTCGTGAGCAGATGATAAAACTTTATTCGGATGAGGGCTATTGAAACTTAAGCTTCCATTTAATTTTTTACTTCCTTGTGCAGCTATATTAATCACGATCAATTTATCAGGATAGGAAGCAAAATAGCTTTTAGTGTATTTAGTATCGTCGATTTGATATTCACTTTTTACCAGCGCTTTATCCAGGTCCACCGTCCGGGTAAAGTTCTGCACGTCGTTTACATTCTGATCGAGATGAATCATTAAATTACCCAATGGCTGGTAGGCTTCCGAAAACTTACCCTGGATATGTCGTACCAACGTATCGGCTGCCGCATAATCCTCCTTAAACAAAGCTTTTCGGACCGGAGCCAAATAATTAAATGCATCCGGATTGTTTGCAGGATTGTAAGGTTCGCCCGACCAAAGGGTAATATCGTTAAGCGAAAGCCGATCATGATCTATACCCGAATAAATCATGGCGCCTTGCTTACCATTGCCGATCGGCAAAGCTTCTTCAAAATATCTGGCTGGAGCATGATATTGCAAGAGGTTGCTTTGGGTATATCCCTGACCCAAGGCTAAGAATAAAATAAAAATGCAAAATTGAGTTTTCATTGAAGTTTACTGTTTGATTGATGTCTGACTTGATCCCGATGGGCCTTGTATTCCATATTTGCAACCATTGCTTGTTGCAGATCGATACCGCATTGATTGGCCAGGCAAGTAAGTACGAAAAGCACATCCGCCATTTCAGAGGCAAGTAACTGCATCGCATTATTTTTTTCGTCATTATTTTTAAATGACTGATCACCATATATGCGGGCCATCATACGGGCTACTTCGCCACATTCTTCCGCCAGGATGGCTGTATTGGTTAGTTCGCTATAATATCGAACTCCAAAGTTCTGGATCCATTGGTCTACGCCGGATTGCATTTCTTTTAATGTCATTGAATAAAATTATCTTTTGTCTTCATTAAATGAGCAGTATAAAAATAATATTTTCAAAGATAATTCATGCAGTTCATTGTTTTCAATTAATTACTTTTAGTTTCAGATTGCTCTTGATCTAGCTCATAATAATTCAATTCATCTAAAAGGGATACCTATTGAAAGGTAGTTTTAAATAAATAGCCTTAGGGATAGTTGCAGTAAGCTCCACTTTGGATATAGGTAAAAACCGTCGGATACCCTAGGTTCTTGGCCATAAAAATAATTATGAAATACCTTTGTTCCATATAATTTAAAACAGAGGGCTAATTTTTTATTAAAATTATAATTAGCCCCTACATATAGTGACCTATCA
>CALMKY010000451.1 GCA_937867195.1 uncultured Saprospiraceae bacterium
CATAAGTTTCTGATATTCAGGTTCTTGGAGAATCTTAGCGAGGCGTTTGTTCTTCGGTGTGCCGCGGTGAGTACGGAGAATTGCAACGCCGGCAGCTGTCCGATCTTCTTTTTTATCGGATTTGAGCAGACGTTCTGCCTCGGAGATAATGCCGTTGGTGAGCTTGGATTGTGCTTCCACTAGGCGTTTTACCCTTGGGTTCATTTGGTCGAATCGCTGATCGGCTGTATGCCCGACGGCACCGGAGATGATAAGCGGTGTCCGTGCTTCATCGATGAGCACAGAGTCCACTTCGTCAACGATAGCAAAGAAGTGTGGACGTTGAACCATTTCTTCGACATCGGTGACCATGTTGTCACGAAGGTAATCAAAGCCGAATTCGTTGTTTGTGCCGTAGGTAATGTCACAATTATAAAGATACTTCCGTTCATCAGGTGTTTGCTGTGATTGAATTGCCCCGACGACTATTCCCAGAAAATCAAAGACCGGCTTCATCCATTCGCAGTCACGGCGGGCGAGGTAGTCATTGACTGTCACGAGGTGAACGCCTCGTCCGGCGAGTGCATTGAGGTACATCGGTGCGACGGCCACGAGTGTTTTCCCTTCGCCGGTCGCCATTTCTGAAATTTTGCCTTGATGAATAACAATACCACCGATCAGCTGTACATCATACGGAATCATTTCCCAGGTTTGCTCTGTCTCGACGACTTCGTATTTATGCTTCCGCTCGGTCAGGCGGCGACAGACTTCTTTTACCACACCAAATGCCTGAGGCAGCAGCTCATCAAGCGCTTCTCCGATGGCTGTATGCTCTTCTTTGGCAATTTGTCCGAGACGGGTGTGAATTTCTTCATGCTCTTCATGGGTGAGCTCTTCGGTGCGGAGCTTCTCGCGCAGGGTGGCGGTTTCTTCAGTGAGGGCGGCAATTTGTTCTGCGATATATGCTTTGAATTCATCGGTTTTCGCTCGGAGCTCACTGTCGGAGAGGCCGGATAGCTTTGCGAATTCCTGATTTATTTCATCGACGATAGGTCGGAGAAGTTTAACATCTTTATCGTGCTTTGTGCCAAAAAGTTTTTTGAGAATTTCTATCATAGTACTACTGAATTAAATAAAATCAATAGCGAAGGCAGTGGTTTTATGTCAGGTGAAGATGTAGGTTCGGGAGGATCCAGTTTTTACATAGCGACTGCAGGGAAGACCAATCCTACCTATGATTATATCGGATATGATGCCAATGGTGCCGTAAGAGGATTTGCCAGGTTCCCCAGACCTACTAAATTCTTATTTGACCAATTGATTGCTGCAGGTGATACTTTCAGATTAAAAAGAATGGCGTATGCCAAAGGTGGTGAAAATGGCAATACTCCGGGAAAAAGTACTCAGGCTGAAATAGTATCCAACTACGTAGGTGTTCCATTCGGAATAGCTTCAGGATTTACTGCATCATCCTCTTCTTATATCGGCCCATCATTGATTACCAAAGGAGTATTCAACGCTGCTTATATATTAATGACTGCAGCTGAAGTACAATTTAATCTTGCAGAAGCCAAGCAACGATATGCTTCAGTGTCTTTTGCTGGAACGGCTCAGTCCTATTTTGAAGAAGGTGTGAAACAGTCTTTCCGTACATTAGGAGTTCCGAATGCGGCCGCCAATGCTACCGCATTATTGACCAGTGGTAAAGATTTATCTGATTGGTCTGCTTCTACCGATAAATTAAAAGCCATCTGGCAACAAAAATGGCTGGCCCTAATGAATTTTGGAGGACTGGAAGCATGGACTGAATACAGGAAAAATAATTTCCCCAATATTCCCCAGGCTAATACCGTTACGGATACAAAGCGTCCCTTAAGATTATTTTATCCCAATACGGAAGGTGGCTCGAATGCTGCAAATGTATCTGCACAAGGCACCATCGACGTGTTTAGTACCAGATTATTCTGGGATGTAGATTAAATCAAATAACGGTTGATGAAATCATAAAAAAGCCTTCCCGTTTGGAGAAGGCTTTTTTATTTCGGATGATAGAGATAGACAATAGATAGAAATTAAAGATACAGGCGAATAGGGATAGAGCTAAACGAAATAGAGCATATGGAAATATTTCAACAAGATAGCTTGACTCTGGATTTAGAAACTACTTTTCTAGTTCGATACAATCATTTCATATTTTAAATAGATCCTTTAAAAACCCCGGCCTTTTTTGCCTAAAGCATTTTTTAAGGTAAAATATTCATAAGCTGTTGATAATAATATTTATACGAATAAATTAATATTGTCATATTTAAAATATTGCTGTTCGCTCTTAAATTCTACAAAAATCCCCCCTTTTTTGACTCCCATTCAATTACTATTTTCTTAATTTCGCGTTCACAAAACGTGTTATTGCATCGTTAATTTTTATTGTAAAAAGACCTTTTTTTATTTTTCATAACTTAATCAACTAAATCAGAGTAATATGAAAAGACTCATTTTGTTCGCAACAATGCTCCTTGCATTGAACTTTACTTATGCACAGCGGACTATAAAGGGTAAAATCACCGACGGAAAAGGTGAGGCCCTTATAGGTGTCGATGTGTACGCAAAAGGAACCACCACCGGTACGGTAACCGATGTGGATGGTAATTTCTCTCTTAACGTACCCAATGGAGCCACTACCTTAGTTGCTTCTTATACTGGATTCAAGACCCAGGAAATAGCGATCGGCACATCGGATGTGATCGACATTTCCATGGCTGAAGAAACCCGCTTATTGCAAGAGGTAGTCGTTACCGGTTCAGGTACAGCTACTTCCAAAGCTAAACTCGGGATATCAGTAGAAACTTTAAAAGCCGACAAGCTCCAAAATTTAGCCACACCCGGCATCGATCAGGCTTTGGTAGGAAAAGTACCCGGCGCACAGATATCTTCTGTATCCGGTAATCCCGGTGACCAGGTAAACATCGTGCTTCGTGGTATCAATTCTGTACAAGGTGGTACCCGTCCGATGATTCTTTTGGATGGTGCTGAAATTCCATTTGCTAACCTCAATACCTTGGACATGTCTACTGTAGAAAGAGTAGAGATCGTACAAGGTGCAGCATCAGCTTCTCTCTATGGTGCTCAGGGTGCTAATGGTGTTATTCAGATCTTTACTAAAAAAGGCCAAAAAGGCTCTTTGAATGTAAATGTTTCTACCTCTGTCTCCAATAATATATATATCAATGCAGGGGGCTTCAAGAAAGCCGATCTTCACCCTTATTTGACCAATTCAAATGGTGAAATTATTAATGCCGGATCTAACGCGGGTCTGGGGTACAAGGCAGGAGAACCAATCAAAATTGATCCAAGCCTTGGAATCATCCTTGGATCTAACTCTTTATCTTACCGATATGGTACAGATGTTCCGGGTGGTCAGCC
This sequence comes from uncultured Saprospiraceae bacterium, assembly GCA_937867195.1. GTDB lineage: Bacteria > Bacteroidota > Bacteroidia > Chitinophagales > Saprospiraceae > JADJLQ01. The sequence goes on from CALMKY010000451.1 coordinate 3,403, forward strand.
TTCTTCTGTAACAAGTGGTACAGGACAGGCTACCCGATATGGCATCCTGGATCCAAGAAATTCAAACGATCAGCCCTACAAAGGCAACCTTCAATATTATGATCATTTTGCGCAGGTATTTCAGTCTACGCCTGCCCGCAATGCAGCCATCAATATCAATGGTGGATCAGACAGAGTAGATTACAGCTTTACCTTGTCTAATAACCGTACA
>CALMKY010000452.1 GCA_937867195.1 uncultured Saprospiraceae bacterium
CGGGACAAGCCACTCCTGCTTTTTCAGTGATGTCTTCAAATTGCATGGAGCCTTTATTTAGGTAGAGCCGGTTGTGCACGGTATTCCCTGTGAAATAAATATCTATCAAACCATCGTTATTAAAATCAGCCAGACCTACTCCCCCACCATTGAAATAATAAGAATAATTCAGAATATTGTTTTCGCCATTTTGTACCACCGTATTTTGAAAATCGATGCGAGACTGATCCATCGATAATTCATTGAATAACGGATCGTGTCTTAGAGGTAGTTCCTTCTTTTTGCAAGCGATAATGACCGAAATAAATAAAATAGAATGTATTAACCTTTTGATTGGCATTATCAACAAAGATATAAAAATGAGGATTGCCGAATTAGCAATTTAAATCGATTGAATAAAACGTTTGATTAACTTGACCGACCTCGCATTTTAACTTGCATTCAGACGACTAGCACGGCAGACTCTGAGTAAATTTCTTTTACTTCAGATACATATCATTTGTTCCACCGGTTCTTTAAATAAAAGGCGGCAGCTTTGGGCTTTCTGTCCCTGGTAAATACTCCTTTATAATTCATACCACCAAAGCGAATGATCCCTTGTGAAGTTTTAAAATCAGCAAATGCCCATACGTGCATGCCTGCCATGTAGTCCTTTGAGTCTGCAAAATCAAGATAGTTTTTTATAATCTCCGTCTGAAATTCTTCGGTAAACATTTCAGATTGATCCGAGTGCATGCCGGCATAGGTATCGGCACCAAACTCCGTCATGACGATGGGTTTATGATATCTTTTATGGATCGCATCCAATTCCATGTTTAGAAATTTGAGTGCGCCTTGCATATCCCCTGTATTGGTATACCAACCAAAATACCGATTCAGACAGATCACATCACATAGGCCCAACCATTCCATAGGCCCACCCATCACACCTGCCAGTGTCACCAATCGGGTATTATCCAATTCTTTGGTAAGTGCAATCAATTCCTTAAAACATTCGATACTTTTAGGGCTAGCTGCACGATCTGCTGCACTGCTCGACAGACTTATTTCTTTTGGAAATGGCTCGTTAGCTACTGACCACATAATGACCGATGGGTGATTTTTGTCTCTGGATATCAGTTCATGCAAATATTTTTTACATTGTAATTGACGTGCTTCTAGATCAGCGGAATCACCGTGAAAAAACAAACCTACTGCAGGAATTTCATCGATCACCAGGAAACCTTCTCTATCTGCCATGCGCAT
>CALMKY010000453.1 GCA_937867195.1 uncultured Saprospiraceae bacterium
TGGCTGCTGCCTGTAAAGTGGGCAAAGAAAGATCTATTGAGATATTCAATAACGCCTATGATGAACACGCTACCCGAATGTCGGGCTTGTTTGATTTTAAATTACCTATTTCTAAATGAAAATAAATCTTCCTCCTATCCGAACTACCGTTGTAGGATCTTATCCATTTCCTGCCTGGCTGGAACATGCATCTCAACATTTAACTTCTTTTGGCAAGACCGATGTAGATGAAATGATCGAGGATGCTGTGCAGGTTGCTATTCAAGATCAGATTGCATCCGGCCTGGATGTCATTACAGATGGTGAACAAACAAGACTGGATTTTAACCTCTCTTTTTATGGATTTATCCATGGCATTGAAAGGGAAACAATATCACCCCGCAGATGGGGACCGCCGGCACATGATCAAAGAGGTAAACATAAGATAACAGAGTCGCTGCATGCCGACCAAGGATTGGGAGCTGTCGATGAATATCTTCGATTAAAAAGATTAGCTGGTCTTACAGGTAAGACATTGAAATGCAGTGTGCCGGGACCTTATACGTTAAGTGGAAGATTGGATCCCAATGGTATTTACAAGGATCGTTATGAAGTAACCGAAGCCTTGATACCCATTGTGAAAAAAGAATTGGAATCTTTAGTGAATGCCGGATGTGAAGAAATTACGGTAGACGAACCATCCATGTCCTGCTATGCCTACAAAGAAGATCCTTTCAGGTTTGTGGATATTTTTAATCGAACAGTCCATACCATTTCAGGAAAATGTTTTTTATCAACCCATCTTTGTTTTGGAAATTTCAAAGGCCGACCGGTCGGCAAGCGCACTTTGAGACCATTATTGCCTGCATTTCTTGATCTCCATGTAGATGAGGTACATATTGAGCTTGCAAATCGTGAATTTGCCGAAATAGAATTAATCGCTCCCTTCGCTGAAAAAATGAGAGTTGCCGCAGGTATCATTGATGTGAAAAATTATTATATCGAATCAGTGACAGATGTCATGGAAAGAATAAGACTTTGTTTAAACTATGTACCGGCCGATAAACTCAGTGTAGCTCCCGATTGTGGTTTGAGTCAGACTGCACGCTGGGCTTCGAGACCCAAATTGAAAAACATGGTCGAAGGCGCTAAAAAATTAAGACGGGAACTGGGGTTTAATAATTAACGACACGATGATCAAAGCTTTTAAATCCGGCCGGGCATTGTATGATGAAATCGAGTCAGTTCAGGCAAATCCTGATCAGTTGGATATCTGGTGGTTAGGTCAATCCGGATATTTAATTGCTTTTAATGGGAAACGACTCTTAATAGATCCCTATTTATCTGATTCGTTGACCAAGAAATATCGTAATACTGATAAGCCTCATGTACGTATGTCCGAGATCGCGATAGATCCGCATTTATTGCATTCGATCCATTGGGTTACCAGCTCTCATATTCATACGGATCATTTAGATGCCGAAACATTAAAGCCCATTTTTGCCAATAACCCGGAGGCTAAATTTATTTTTCCTGTTTCGATTTACCAGACCGCATTAGACAGATCTCAATGTGATGAGGATTACATGTTTGGATTAGACATTGGATCACATTATAAAGATGATACTATAGAGATTATAGCAGTACCCGCTGCGCATGAAAAAATGGATAAAGACCCACGTGGCTACGCTCTTTACCTGGGGTATATTATCAAAATTGGACATTGGACATTGTATCATAGCGGAGATACGATACATTTTGATGGAATGGAAGATATACTATCATCTTATCACATAGACCTTTCTTTCCTTCCGATTAATGGTGCAGACCCCACCAGGAAGGTATCGGGAAATTTAAATGCACAGGAAGCGGTGGATCTGGCAAAATCCATCAAGACCAAATGGACTATACCAGGGCATTATGATATGTTTGAATTCAATACCGCTGACCCTGCTGAATTTGAAAAGTTTGCGAGACAGGAAGGAATAGACTTTAGAATTTTACGGCTGGGTGAGCGATTTTCATTGACGCTATAGATGCAATTTATAAAACAAACCTTACACCAATAGCCCAATCTGAATAACTATTTCTCACCAGGTCAGAATAGAAGCTTGCACTTGATTTATGATAAAAAGGA
>CALMKY010000454.1 GCA_937867195.1 uncultured Saprospiraceae bacterium
TTGAGAACTTGTACTTCGACTTGAATTATAACTAAAAAGTCGCAGTTCAACTGCTCGCAAGCAGTTTTCGATAACGCGAAAATTATAACTAAAAAATGGCAGTTCAAACTGCTCGCAAGCAGTTTTCTAAATAAGTTACTTGTATGCAATTTGAATACGTATTAATAATAATCGTAATGTGACTAAAAAATTCCAATGTAAAACTAATAGTCGTACGCCCGAATTAAGCGCTGCAATTGCCGGGAATCAAAACCAACCTTTTCAGCTTACAGCTCGTCTATATTCCCAGATTGCAATCAAAAATTCTATCGCTCACTTATTCAATCTTTTATCCATGAAAAAAATAGCATTTTGTATTTTTATCCTTGCCTTCTCGCTTACCTCCTGTTTTAAAGATGATTGCACCTCCACCCGCATCTTTGTCAGACTCAACCCGGTCTATAAAACGGTAGCAGCCCTGCGGACCGGACCTTCTTTTGTCCCCGCTAAACCATTAATCAATCCTGGCAAAATCTACGCGTATAAGAATTATTTATTGATCAACGAAGTCAATGAAGGGATTCATGTGTATGACAATGCGGATATCACGCATCCGGTCAATGTATCTTTTATTGAAATTCCAGGGAATCGCGATATGGCCATTAAATCTGATATCTTGTATGCCGATAATGTACTGGATTTGCTGGCCATCGATATTTCTAACATTCAATCACCTAAAGTCACCAAGCGCCTCGATAATGTATTTAATAATTCTTATGGATGGAATGTAAACTGGGCGGCCGATCAACAAATATTTGTAGGATATACTTCCACAAATGAAACTCAGATAGTGGATTGTTCGCAACCGGAATTTGGTCTTACTATTTTTAATTCCGGAGGGGTAACCTGGGGATGTGCATCCTGTCTGTTTTCAGCCGATGCTGGAAAAAGAGCTTCTGGTCCAAACGTTCTGACAGCTGCGAATTCAGGTGTGGGTGGTTCACTTTCAAGATTCGGCATCGTAGATAATTACTTATATGCCATTGACAATGCTGATTTGCATGTATTGTATCTGGACAATCCTTCCATGCCCAGGGAAGGTAAAAAGACAACTGTATCATGGAATATAGAAACATTATTCCCTTATAAGGACAAACTATTTATCGGAGCGCAGAATGGTATGTATATCTATGATAATAAAAACCCTGAATCGCCCAGCCTGTTGAGTACATTCACGCATGCAAGAGCCTGTGATCCGGTGTACGTGGTCAACGACATTGCTTATATCACACTTCGCGATGGTACGACCTGTCAAAACTATACCAATGAACTGGATGTAGTGGATGTCAAAGACCTGCTTTCACCAAAACTCATTCAAAAATTTTCAATGCAGAGGCCGGGAGGTTTATCCGTATTGGACGATAAACTTTATTTGTGTGAAAACGAATTTGGATTTAAAATTTTTGACAACACAGATGCGCATACGGTTGGTAATAAAATCATTTCGCAAGATAAATCATTCAATGCTTATGATGTGATCGCGCTGGACCATGATCATATGATCGTTGTAGGCAAAGATGGATTGTATCAACTCGATGCATCCAATCCTAAAAAAGTAAAAACGCTCAGTATAATTCCCATCCAAAAATCCTGACCACTATGAGAATAACGTATCTAAGCATTATCCTCTGGATTTGTTTTGTGTTTACCTGGAGTGTTGCTCGTGCGCAGGATACAGCCCAGGTGAAACCGATTCTGTACAAAGTCACGTTTCTATCTGGAATTTCGATGGTGGGAGAATTATTGGACAAAACGGCAGAGGGACCGTACCGTATCAGAATTGAAAACGGTAAAATATTAGAATTTAATGAAAGTATGATATACCGGATTAAACCCGTTAAATCCGGTCGTGTTGAATTCGTGGTACCGGAATACAGATGGGGATTGGATGTAGATGCCCTTTTGATTACAAATGGACTGCGGAATATAGGTAGTGGTTTGACAGGCGGTGTGGCTTTCAGTGCAATCAATTATATACAGTCCCGCATGGGTTTTGGTGTGGGAGCCGGATTATATAATTATGATGAATCTTCACGAAGGATTATAATTCCTCTGTTTGCAGAAGTAAAGTGGCGATTGATTCAAAACCCTACGACACCTGTGATCAGTATGAGAGGAGGTTATGGGATAGCAGGTAAAAACTATATCACCGGCCTGAGTGAAAAGCGGGGAGGATATTTTATCAATCCTTTTTTCGGGTATGAATTCGGTACTGACCGAAAAGTATCCTGGACAATCGGAGCCGGAATGATGATCCAAAAAGCGTACTATGCCTACCGATCCGGCACTACCTTTGCGGACGAAGACATCTTGTTCAGGCGCACCGAAGTAAGATTGACATTGTCTGTTCATTAACAACCATCGATGGGGATATTTAAGAAAAAAGTAACCGATGATGCTGCATTGATTGCAGGCTGCATTACCAATGACCGGCGCATGCAGGAAGGCCTTTATCGTAAATATTTTTCCACACTTTTTTATATGGGGCTTAAGTACACCCAGGATGAAGATCTGGTGCAGGAGCTTACGCACGATGCGTTTATCAAGGTTTTTAAAAACATTCATAAATATCAGTCCATCGGATCCTTCGAAGGATGGATGAGAAAAATTATGTTTCATTGTGTAGTAGATCATTTCAGAGCAAAGAAAAATCCCCGCTTCATAGAAATAGAGGAAATCAGGCAAATGTTAGATAATAACACAGGCAATCAAATTGATTTTGATGACCTGATCCAGGATATTAATGGATTGCCCGAAGTCCATAAAAATGTATTCAATATGTTTGCCATCGAAGGATATTCTCACCAGGAGATTGCACAGAAGATCGGGATTACAGAAGGTACATCCAAATGGTATCTCAATCAGGCAAGGACATTATTAAAAGAAAAAATCGCTCAAAAAAATAAATATGAGTCGTATGCTAGACAAAATTGATACTAAAACCATCCAGCACCGGGAAGATGCCGGTTGGGCGCGCATGCGATCTCAGTTGGATATCGAAATGCCTGAGAAAAGGAAAAAAGATCGTGGCATCCTTTGGCTTTTTATCTTCATAGGTTTTGGATTCATGGGAGGTATTTATACTGCGAATAAATATTGGACTAATTCAAAGGTCCCTGGTTCAGATGCCCTGCCCACGGAAAAAGTGCCTGTAGACAAAGCTGATCGAGCGATTGCATCAAAAGGAAATGCCGGGTCAAACAAGGGTACCATGGAAATTTTATCGAAAGATGAGAGTAAAGTGGAAAATCAAAATATGAATGATGACAAGACTACGTCCCCTTCAGAAATAAAGGAAACTTACGATAAACAGCCAAGATCGAAAAACAGGGTTCGTGTAAATCAAAAAACTAATCCAAATGAAATCCAACAAAATAAATCAATTGCAACTGAAAATAAAGAAAATTTGCATCAGAAGTTAGCTTCAAATCACACATCATCCAATCAAAAAAATAATACTGACTTTTTTGAACCCAGGAACGCAAAACCAGCTCAGCAGTACAAGGAAAAACTGAAGGTAAATGATAAAAAGGAGGTGTCCGTTGCTCATGGTCTAAATCTTCCGGCTGATCACAGCTCTCCGATACATAACAAGACAGCAGAAATGAATTCTAAAGCCGAAAGTGATCAAAAATTTATGGGTGAATTCCATGCTGCTAATGAAACGGGGAGTCCCGCGATGAAAGTGCAGCAAAGGCAAAATTTCAATATTCCCCAGCTCAAAAATTATGACAAGATAGTTATTCCGGATGCCACTCTGATAGTACTACCCAAACTCAGCTTAATAAACTTACCAATGTCAGAATATAGAATTAAAAAGCAGACTCCGTTTTCTTTGAAACTTATTTATGACCATTATGGTAATTTCAATACATTCGTAAATCTTGGACTGGGGTTTGAAAAAAGTATATCAAGAAAATTCTACGCTGCTGCTCAAGCTGCTATAGGCATCCAATTGAATACTTTTAATCAAAACATAAATTTGATATCAAATTCCTCCGGTAACAGTTCCCCGACGTTTGGTACAGGATCAACTTCTGTTCGATTGGATGCTGCTGCCAGTGCAAGCAATGGAAAAATATTGGTTGATCCTAGTAGTACCAACTTGAGATTTTCAGGGGATTCTTTAATTATAGGTTACAATAATAAAGTGCAATACAGTCAATCCAATAGTATAGTTGCACAGACATCGGTTGGATTGGGTTATAATATAAATAAAAGAATTTCTCTGGAGGGTGGACTTTCTATCAGGAAACTGATTTCAAACCATGGAGAAAAATTAAGTATTAGTGTTCCAAAAAATGCGGGTGGTACTGACTTTACCAATTATCAAGTGCAATTGACCGGTACGCAGTGGATTAGATTTATCAGCGGTATGTACATCAAAACAAATTATCGCTTCACGGATCGTTTCTTTCTAACCGTTGGCTATAGCAGCGGAAAATTGAATCCATTCTCCATCGTGAGCCCTTCACTTGTTTATGCTGCGGCTGATATAACCAATTCCGGTAAACTAAGCCAGAATGCAACGATCTCATCTTTCGGAAATAATATCCTCAACAGTGGGTATTTTTCGGGAGGGCTTTCATTTAGATTCTAAGCTGTATTTTTCAATACAATCTGCTATTTTTGCGGCTCTAATAGATTAATTAACTCATTTTTCATGGGCCGTATATTCGAAGTAAGAAAATCCAAAATGTTTGCCAGGTACGATCGTATGGCAAAACAATTTACACGCATAGGAAAAGAGATTGCCATTGCTGTAAAAGCCGGTGGACCAAATCCGGAAAGCAATGCACAGCTTCGAAGGGTCATTGCCAATGCCCGTTCGGTGAACATGCCAAAGGATCGTGTGGAAGGTGCTATAAAACGCGCGCTTGGTAAAGAACAGGAAAACTTTGATGAAGTATTATACGAAGGATATGGTCCCGGTGGTATCGCCATCCTGGTCGAAGCAGCAACCAATAATAATACCCGTACGGTAGCCAACGTAAGAAGTTATTTCAATAAATATGATGGTAACCTGGGCACCAGCGGTTCCGTAAGTTTTATGTTTAAGAAGATGGGAGTATTTAAACTTGATCCTAAAGGTCTTAATCAGGAAGAACTTGAGCTCGAGCTCATCGATTTTGGTTTGGAAGAAATGGGGGATGGCATGGGTGAAAACGACGAACCTGTTTTGATCATCCGCGTGCCTTTCAATGAATTTGGTACGATGCAGAAAGCCCTCGAAGATCGCAAGATGAATGTCATATCAGCTGAAATGGAATGGATACCTCTGAATACCACTTCATTGGATGATGCCCGCGCCGAAGAAGTTTTGAAGATGGTAGCTAAAATGGAGGAAGATGATGATGTCCAAAAAGTATTTCATAATCTGGCCTAGCGATCAGTCCTTTTCCTCAGGTAATTTGGAGCTTTCCCAATTTCGGAAGCCTCCTTTTAATTCTACTAAATTTTTGAAGCCAAGTTTTTCCATAAATGCGACGGCAGCATTGCTTCTGACACCTGCTAAACAATAGACCATGACTGGCGAATTTTTATCGAGCCTGGCAATCGAATCATTAAAAGCCGTTGAATTTTTCCAATCATAATTGACCGCATTTGGGATGTGCCCTTCATGATATTCACCCGGAGTACGGACATCCAGGATGATTGCTTGGGGAGTCGATTTTATTTTTTCTGCAAACTTAGAAGGTTCAAGAATAGGTGAAACAGTCTGAGAATGACTGCAATTGATCAAAAATGCAATACATGCAAACAGGATTATTTTTTTGATTTTCATGAATCCAAAGTTAAGTGGATGTTTACAGATAATTGATATTGGAAGAAATGAAAAAAAAGAAACAGGTTGATGATAATTTCGATTCGCTTCAGATAACCAGCTGAAAGCTTTGATAAAGTCGTTGCAGACTGCTATTTTTGCCGCAACATTAAAAATTAATAAAAGGGTATAAATTATGAGTAAAGTAACCGTCATAGGATCAGGCAATGTAGGTGCTACCTGCGCCAATGTGCTGGCACATCAGGATATCGTAAACGAGGTAGTATTGCTCGATATTGCCGGAGACATGGCAAGAGGGAAAGCCCTGGACATTTGGCAACAAGCGCCTATCAATGAATACAGTACCCGGTTAAAAGGTACGGATAATTATGCTGACACGGCCGGATCCGATATCGTGATCATTACCGCGGGCGTTCCCCGGAAACCCGGTATGAGTCGCGATGATTTAATCTCTACCAATGCTAAAATTGTAAACGGAGTCACGAAATCCATTTTACAACATACCAAAGAGCCCATCATCATCGTAGTGTCCAATCCACTGGATGTGATGACGTATGCGGCGCAGAAAGCTTCAGGCCTGCCTTCTTCTAAAGTATTTGGTATGGCAGGAATTCTGGATACGGCCCGGTATCGAGCCTTTTTAGCTGAAGCGCTGAATGTATCTCCAAAGGATATACAAGCCATGCTATTAGGTGGTCATGGCGATACGATGGTACCTCTTCCAAGATATACAACCGTCAGTGGGATTCCGGTGACGGAATTGATCGATAAAGCTTCATTGGATGCCATCGTTGAAAGAACCAAAGTAGGCGGGGGCGAACTTGTAAAACTAATGGGCACATCGGCGTGGTATGCACCCGGAGCTGCTGCAGCACAAATGGCAACTGCTATTCTCAAAGATGAAAACAGGATATTCCCAGTGTGCATTCGACTCGAAGGTCATCATGGACTTAAAGATGTTTATCAGGGACTGCCAGTCAAACTTGGTAAAGGTGGAATCAAACAAGTCATCGAACTCAAACTAACTCAGGAAGAGCAAGATCTATTGCATGCATCATCTAAAGCAGTGAAATCTGTGATGGACGCGTACGATGCGATGAACCTATGATTTGGAAGGAAACATACTATTTACGAATTACGATGTTTGAATATACAATATTTTGATCAAGCTTGATCCAATCCAGCTGAATAATAAAATCATACATCAAATCGTACATCGTAATTCCTAATTCGTGTGTATCACAGATTGCAGAAAATGACTTCCTTGCTTGCCCCTCTAAATCCTCAAAAGTAGGAAAACCGAACAAGGAAGTCTTATCATTACTTGTCTTTGGCTCCCTTCAGGGCTTGGGGCAAACCAAAGGCAAGTAATAATTATGCAATTTGCTTGCACCTGTAAATCCTCAAAAGTGGGAGAACCGAACAAGGAAGTCTTATTATTACTTGT
>CALMKY010000455.1 GCA_937867195.1 uncultured Saprospiraceae bacterium
AGAAAAGGAATGCTTTGCAGAATAAATTCAGTGATTTATGTCTCTTCGTATTCTCCTTCATTTTACATTTCATTAAAAATTGAATGAAGCATCCTTTTAAAAATAAGAGAACGTTATGCTTATCTTTAATTCATGAAGAAATTTTTCTTACCTATTTTAATTTTTCAAGCATACCTCCACCTACAATCTCAGATTTTAATTTTACCTGAAAGAAACCGGGCAGAGGTTATCAATGGAATCATCGAAGATCGTCTTCACAATCTTTTGCCTGCTTTAATGAGACGGGAAGGGATCGATATGTGGATTCTGATCTCCCGAGAATACAATGAAGATCCGGTCATGAAAACAATGTTGCCGGCAGAATGGCTGAGCGCAAGGAGAAGGACCGTTTTTATTTTTACTGACAACGGTAAGGAGGTGAATAAAATGGCCGTAGCCCGATACGATGTAGGATTACTCAAAGGATCTTGGGATCTCAATGTATATCCGGATCAATGGGAAGCCGTCGTTCATGAAATCAATAATTTTAATCCTAAACACATTGGCATTGATTATTCATCCAATTATGCGCATGCCGATGGGCTTAGTCATTCTGAGTATGAACTTTTAATACAGAAGCTACCCGGAGATTTTAAAAATAAAATAGTTTCTGCAGAAAAATTGGCTGTAGCCTGGTTAGAGACTCGTACCGATAAAGAGATGGTCCTGTATGAACAGATCAACCGGATCTCTCACGAAATACTCAGGGAAGGACTGAGCTCGAAAGTCATCCAGCCGGGTGCGACTACGACAGAGGATGTAGTTTGGTGGTACCGTCAGCGAATTACGGATCTGGGTCTTGAAACATGGTTTCACCCCACAGTGGATATTCAGAGAGCGGATACTGCTCGCTTTGATCATCTCAGGACATTCTCCAAAAGACCCGGTCAGGAAATCATACAACCCGGGGATTTATTGCATGTTGATTTTGGAATCAGTTATTTAAGACTCAATTCTGATATACAGGAGCACGCTTATGTTCTGAGACCGGGTGAAAAGGATGTACCAGATTATTTGCAAAAGGCATTCATGACGGCCAATCGACTACAGGATATACTGACTTACAATTTTAAATCAGGACTTTCAGGTAATCAAATATTGGCCAACGCATTGATGCAGGCAAAGGAAGAAGGTATCAACGGATCTATCTATACACACCCAATTGGATTTCACGGTCATGCTGCTGGTCCCACCATTGGTATGTGGGATAATCAAATCAAAATTGTCGGACCGGGTGATTATCCGCTGGCACCCAATACCGTTTTTTCTATTGAACTCAATGCGATCACTCCGGTTGCCGAATGGAATAATAAGCCTATTCGGATGATGCTTGAACAGGATGGATATTTTGATGGAAAGTCATTTAGATATATCGATGGCAGACAGGAAAAAATATATGCGGTACAACGGTAATAACTGTGATAATTGATGAATTGATGAAATGTTGAATTGAAGAATTGAGATTTTCTGACAGTACTTTGAGGATCGGAATTGTCAGTCTTCCACTTCATCATTGCCTTCCAATGAATGGATCATATTGAGTAATGCCGGCATCTGCTGCATAGCTCCTTCATAACCGGCCTTGTAAAGATGTTCGGGCTGAGAAAGGCTGAATCGATTGTACTTAAAGATATCTACCGGCTCTATAACAAAATCACACAAGGACAATTCAGGTTTGACATTATTGTATACGCTCAGATCAAACGTGCGGGACAATACTTCGGACCAGGAGCTGATGTACTTATCCTCCATTGGTTGATGATTGACCAGGTTGATACCAATGATGATATCACATTTACCCACCAGACATCTTACCGGTAGATTCATTCCGATGCCACCATCCAGATAATGGTTGCCATCGATTACAATGGGCTTGAATAATAATGGTACAGAACTGGAAGCAGCAATGATATCAAATAATTTTCCCTTACTCTTGATTTCGATCATGCCGCTATTGAGGTTGGTAACGGCGACGTAAAGTGGTTTTTGCAGTGCTTCGAAACTATCTTCTTTAATGGTTTTAGCCAGGATAGATTTTAGATAATTCATATCACCGAAACCTCTGTCGGGCCATTTAAATCCAAACATGCTCCCGTTAAATAATCCGTACTGCGGATATATTCTACTGTATTTAAAATATGCTCCGGAGAACCAAACTCTTTCACTCCAATTTTTTGTTTAATCTTTTCCTGTAATTCTTCTGGCACTTCC
>CALMKY010000456.1 GCA_937867195.1 uncultured Saprospiraceae bacterium
CAATGGCGATATTTTACGCAGGATGAGATTAAGGAAATGGATGCTTTGGTTCGACATTCAACCAAGACCCAGGAAGGATCAGTGAATACATGGGCTGAATAGGTATTCTCTTTTAGGATCTTTTACTTTGAAATTGTCTGGAAAAAGCAAAATATCAAAGATCGGGTCACGCTTTACATTTCATTAGTAATAATTTACCGACTAAACACAGAAAACTCTCGACATGTGAAAAGTTTCCTGTGTTTATACCCTCTATATTTGCAGCCGAATCAATCATGAAAATTACTCACATGAGTCTTTCCTCCGACATTTTACTTAGAGCCAAAGATCTGTTTATTAAATGCGGTGTCAAATCGGTCACCATGGATGATCTGGCAAAAGGAATGGGCATTTCCAAAAAAACCCTGTACGAATGCATACCCTCGAAAGCACACCTCATTGATCAGATCTTTCACAACCATATCAAAGGTGAAAAAAAAGCTATAACCCAGATACAACACGAAGCACACGATGCCGTCGAAGAAATGGTGATGATCGCCAGGTATGTCACCCATATGATTTCAATGGTATCGCCCGCCGTAGTTTTCGAGATTAAAAAATACTATTTTGATTCCTGGAATAAATTACAAAAACTGAATAGTGAGTTTGTATTCCATGTAATAAAATCAAATTTAGTGAATGGCATAGAACAAGGTTTATATAGACCTGAAATGGATGTCGAAGTGATCGCACGACATTATGTAGTCCTCAGTACTAAAATCATGGATAATGAACTTTACCCTGCTTCTGCCTTCTCGTTGGATAAAATATTTAAAGAAACCATTAATTACCATTTAAGGGGAATCACGACTCCCAAAGGATGGGAGATGTATCAAAAATATCAAAGCAAAACCAATCTATCAGAATCAATCTATAAATAAGAAATAATCAGTAGTATGAACAATCTAAAATATCTATCGACCTGCCTTGTGATGGCGATGATGCTATCCATTACAGCGCAAACTAGTTTCACACTGGATGAAGCCATCGCCTACGGCCTGAAGAATAGCAACCAGGTCAAGCTGAATCAGCTCAACCTGTTGGATGCCGATGCACAGCTCACGCAATATAAATCCATCGGATATCCAAAGCTCAATGCTACAATCGATTATTCACATTATTTCGCGATCCCGACGACCATCTTTCCGGATTTTATCACCCCTCTGATTGACAACCGACTTAAGCATTATAATATTTTAAGTCAAACCGATCCGATCGATGTAACAGGTACCCCGGTTAAATTTGGGCGATCCAATACGTTGAATTTTGGAGCAGGACTCAATGCCATTATCTATGATCCTGCGTTCTTTCAGGGTCTTAAAGCTTCCAAACTCTATAAGGACCTCACCACCCGTCAAAATGCTGTCACAGATCTTACGATCAGGGAGTCTGTTTCAAAAGCCTATCTGGGTGCATTAATCATTACACAAAACCAAAATGTTCTGAACCAAAACATTACCAATCTTGATAAAATGGTCAAGGATACCCGCACCATTCAATCGAAAGGATTTATAGAGCAAATTGATGTGGACCGTCTTACCCTCTCTTTGAATTCATTAAAAACAGAAGCCGAGAAATTAGATAATATGTATGAGATGGGATTACAACTTCTCAAATTGCAAATGGGATATCCTATGAATCAATCAATCACCCTGACCGATCAAATAGCTCAATTAGTGGATCGTATGATGATAGATCAAAATGATCTAACGAATGTTTATAAACCCGAGCAAAGACCTGAATTCAGATATTTGCAACTGGCAGACGAATTAAACAATATTAAAATCAAATCGATCAAATTAGGTGCTTATCCATCCATCGGAGGATTCGCCAGTTATTCATATGGCACCCAATCCAATAATTTATTCAAGAAAGCCGAAACTCCCTGGTTCCCTGTAGCCATTGCCGGATTTAAATTAAACCTGCCTATCTTCGATGGATTTGATCGTAAATCCAGGCTGGACCGTGCAAACATCGATGCTTCTAAACTAAAGTTGCAAATGGATGATTTTACACGGGGTATGGACATCCAGGTTAAAACAGCGCGCCTGCAATACGAAAACGCAAAGAAGACCATGGCGAGCACGAAAGAAAATGTAGACCTTGCCCAAAAAATATATAATCAGGCCCAGGCTAAATTTAAAGGTGGCGTTGGCTCTACTATCGAAATCAACCAAGCCGAAGCTTCATTCTTACAAGCGCAAAGCAGTTATACCAATGCCTTGTATTCTCTATTGTTGGCAAAAACAGATTTAAACAAAGCCTTGGGCAAATAATTAATTTATATCCATATGACATTCATTCAAATTCTCATAAAAAATAAAACAATGAAAAACTTATTACTCCCAATAATGGTAATCGCCTTATTCATAGGTGCCTGCGGAAATAAGAATACAGGTACTCCAGCTGCTGCTCCGGGATCCGCAGATAAAGTGACGAAACTCGCAGAAATTAAAAAACAAATTGCTGATTTAGAAAAGCAAGCCACGGCACTTGAAAAAGAAATCAATCCGGAAGGAATTCAAAAAGAAAATCTTAAAGTCGTCGAGGCTCATATGTATCCGGTATCTGTATTTAAAAATTATATCGATTTACAAGGATCTGTCAAGGCGGATCAGGAACTTTTTATCAATGCTAAAATGGCCGGCACAGCAGATAATATCTATATGAAAACCGGAGATCATGTAGGCGCCGGTCAGACCGTATTGACGCTGGATGATGCAATTCTAAAACAAGGACTGGCAGAACTTGAACAACAACTGTCGTTTGCCAATGATCTATTTGAAAAACAAAAAGCGCTTTGGGATCAAAAATTAGGAACAGAAGTTCAATACCTAAGCGCAAAAAATAATAAAGAATCCATAGAAAAAAGAATAGCTACCACCAAAGAGCAATGGGAACTTACCAAAGTAAAAGCCCCCGTATCCGGTGTCATCGATGAAGTTATGGTCAAACCCGGAATGACGGTAATGCCAGGATCTCCAATGGCCAGATTGGTGAATACTTCCAAACTAAAAATCAGTGCAGAAGTACCGGAAGCCTTTGCTGGAAAAATCAAAACAGGTAATCCGATCAGGATTGTTTTTCCGGACATCAATAAGGAGTTTGATTCAAAAGTGACGTATGTAAGCCCGGTTATCAATAATGTAAATCGAACATTTAAAGTAGAAGCTCAGTTGCCTGCCAATATGCAAGGCGTGTTACCCAACATGCTGACCATTATCAAGATCGCAGACTATACCAATCCTAAAGCCGTGGTCATACCGATTAATTTATTGCAAAAAGATAATGAAGGTGATTTTGTCATGACCATTGATACGACGGGAGGCCATATGACAGCTGCCAAAACTCCGGTGACGATTGGTAAGTTCTATCATGATCAGGCAGAAATAAAATCAGGCCTGTCGGAAAAATCAAAAGTCATCACCGTCGGTTACCAGGAATTGATCGAAGGCCAGAAATTATCTGTTCAAATTAATTAATGCTAGACCCTGAAAGTCCAGTAAAAAATCCAATTCAACGCCAATCATCTTTTAATTTATTGAAATGAAAGATCTCATCAAAGAATTTAAACCAAGCAGTTGGGCAATAGATAATAAAACGAGTATCTATATACTTACGATCATCATCACGCTTGCAGGGATTATGTCGTATAGAGGTCTCCCTAAAGAACAATTTCCGGAAGTGGCTTTTCCGCAATTATTGGTCAATACCGTGTATCCCGGAACATCTCCATCTGATATGGAAAACCTGGTGGTCAAACCCATCGAAAAACAAATCAAAGCTATATCCGGAATTAAAAGGGTACGAAGCAGTTCTCTCCAGGATTATTCGTTGGTCGTAGCCGAATTCAATACCGATGTATCGTCAGCTGATGCCAAAGTAAAAGTCAAAGATGCTGTCGACAAAGCAAAGCAAGACTTACCCAACGACCTGCCCAATGCACCAACCGTCGTCGAGATAGAAGTATCCAATATACCGATCATGAGTGTGCACATTTCCGGCGATTACGATCTGGACCGATTGAAAAAATACAGTGATTTATTAAAAGATAAAGTAGAAGGTTTTAAAGAGGTCACCCGCGCAGATGTAGTAGGCGCACTGTCAAGAGAAATTCAGGTCAATGTAGATCTCTATAAAATGACGGCTGCCAATATCACCATGCGGGATATAGAATCATCCATCGCTATGGAAAATATGACCATCTCGGGTGGACAGATCGATATGGGAAATGTAAAACGGGCGATTACGGTCGTTGGTGAATATCGCGATCCAAGGCAATTAGGCGATATCGTCATCAGAGGCAATACAGGAGCCATCGTCTATCTTAAAGACATTGCGGAAGTAAAAGATTCATTTAAAGAACAAGAAAGTTATTCCCGCCTCAATAAGAAGAATGTATTGACACTCAATATTATCAAGCGCGGTGGTGAAAACCTCATCGTTACATCGGATAAAGTAAAAGGCGCCATAGAAGAATTGAAAAAAACTTCTTATCCAAAAGATTTAGAGATCCACATTACCGGAGACCTGAGTAATAATACAAGGGCAGGTCTTAAAGATCTGATCAATACTATTATCATTGGCTTTTTGTTGGTGACGTTAATATTGATGTTCTTTATGGGAGTCACCAATGCTGTCTTTGTCGCGTTGTCCGTCCCTTTATCGATGTTTATCGCATTCATGCTCATGCCTTCTTACGGATTTTCATTAAATGTCATCGTACTGTTTGGATTTTTATTGGCGCTGGGTATTGTCGTGGACGATGCCATCGTCGTCATAGAAAACACCCATCGCATATTTGATAATGGAAAAGTACCCATCAAGAAAGCCGCCAAGATGGCTGCCGGTGAAGTCTTCCTGCCGGTTTTGTCGGGTACACTCACATCTCTGGCACCTTTTATTCCATTGGCGTTTTGGAAAGGACTTACCGGTGAATTCATGTTTGGCCTTCCCATCACCTTGATCACCACGTTACTTGCTTCTTTGTTTGTCGCCTACATCATCAATCCTGTATTTGCTGTAGACTTTATGGGACATCGGGATGATGAAGATCATTCTAAGATCGATCGGGGTTTCTGGATTACGCTCATTTTTTTCGCCGTTGTCCTGTTTTTATCTCAACTCGGACACAATCTTTTTATCCGCAATCTGACATTTTGTTTATTGGTTTTTTATTTACTCAATAAATTTTTATTATCCAGGGTGATCAGAGGTTTCCAGACCAGTGTCTGGCCCCGAATACAAAATGGGTATGCTTCGTTATTGAGATTCGTTTTGAAAGGAAAGCGGCCGATATGGCTCTTACTGTCTTCTATTTTATTGCTGATTTTTTCATTATTCGCTGCTGTAAAATTTATTCCCGGAGTAGAATTTTTCCCTACTGCAGATCCTAATTTTATCTACACCTACATTTCATTACCCATCGGTACAGATCAGGCCTATACCAATCAAATCACTTCTGAAGTCGAAAACAGAGTGATCCATGCAATAGGAGAAAACAATCCAATCATTCAATCCGTCATCTCCAATGTGGCAGTAGGTGCAGGAGATCCATTTAATTTTGAACAACAGACCTCACCGCATTTAGGGAAAGTAACAGTCGCCTTTGTCCCATTTGAAGAAAGAAATGGTAAATCTTCTGCTGCCTACCTAAATAAAATAAGGGAATCTGTGCAGGGAATACCGGGTGCCACGATCAGTGTAGAACAAGAAAGCAATGGGCCTCCTACGGGTAAACCCATTTCAATAGAAATTACCGGAGATGAATTTGATGCATTGAATAAAGCGGCGAAGTCTCTTAAATTATATCTTGATTCATTGCATATCGCCGGTGTGGAAGAACTCAAGTCTGATCTTTCGATCACTAGTCCGCAATTAAAAATTACCGTTGACCGGGAGCGGGCGAATCGGGAAGGAATATCTACAGCACAAATCGGCTCTGCTCTGCGAGGATCCATTTTCGGTAAGGAGATATCCAAGTTACGGGATGGCGAAGACCAATATCCTATCAACTTGAGGATCAAAGAAAACCAACGAAGCAATGTCAATCTTCTACTCAATCAAAGCATCATCTATCGCGATATGAATATGGGTGGCCAGATCAGACAGGTACCGATGTCCTCTATGGTCAAGCAGGAATACGGCAATACCGTGGGATCGATCAAACGAAAAAATCTGAAAAGAGTCGTTACCTTAGGATCAAATGTATTGGCCGGATACAATCCCAATGCAGTCCTGGCGCAAGTACAGGCAGCAGCAAAAAATTTTCAAGTACCCTCGGGTGTCTCGATTGATTTTGCCGGGCAACAAGAAGAGCAGGCTGAGGCCGCTTCGTTCCTGATCAATTCCCTCATGGTATCGATGGGTATGATCTTTTTAATATTGGTGACCCAATTCAATTCGTTTAGTAAACCTGTCATTATATTGGTAGAGATATTATTCAGTATTATCGGAGTTCTTCTTGGTTTTACGATATCTCAAAAACCATTTTCAGTCGTTATGACCGGAGTAGGAGTCGTGGCATTAGCCGGTGTGGCGGTGCGCAACGGTATCTTACTGGTGGAATTTGCAGATATGATGATGAAGCAAGGGTATTCGATTCGTGAGGCAGTCATCGAAGCAGGACGCACCCGTATGACACCTGTGATTTTAACTGCCATGGCTACCATCTTAGGATTGATTCCATTAGCCACCGGATTAAATATTGATTTTTATAATCTCTTTGCCAAATGGAGCCCGGGCATCTATTTCGGAGGAGACAATAATGCTTTCTGGGGACCACTGAGCTGGACTATGATCTATGGTCTGAGTTTTGCAACCATACTGACATTGCTCTTGTTACCAGCCTTATTGGTGATTGTTTCAAGAACCAAAGCCAAAGTTGGACTTAAATCCTATGAGCAGAAAGCAATGGAAGAAATATCCGATACACCATAAGATCAGGAAAGATTTGTTTTAATTAATAAATTGCCCTGGAGGAATTATTTCTTTCAGGGTTTTTTTATTGCTACCAATAAAGTTGAAAAAAACGAAATTGCATCTTATTTTTAATAATCTTTTTGATTTATTAACTTGAGCACCATCATCATTATATCATTGATTGCCTTGATTTTTGGAATTATGTTTTTTGCTTTCACGATTGATTTCAAACTCAGGTTCAAAAAATTTCTGGATAAATCCAATATAAAAATCCCGTTAATGATCGCAAATGAACAACCGATCGGTTTATTATATATTACAAGCTAATGTCCCGTATTTTTGCCGACGTGCCTTTTAATCTTACCAGCAAATACTCCCCCACTGGAGACCAACCCGAAGCCATCCGGCAATTGGTCCGAGGTATACGTGATCAGGAACGAAGCCAGGTCCTATTGGGCGTAACCGGTAGCGGCAAGACATTTACCATCGCGAATGTCATTCAAGAAGTTCAAAAGCCGACGCTCATACTTTCGCATAATAAGACTCTGACGGCTCAGCTCTATGGAGAGTTTAAAGATTTTTTTCCGGATAATGCGGTAGAATATTTCGTTTCTTACTATGACTATTATCAACCTGAAGCGTATATCTCTGTCACCGATACCTTTATAGAAAAAGACCTCAGCATCAACGAAGAAATCGATAAGCTCAGATTAAGAGCTACTTCCACGTTGCTGTCCGGCCGACGGGACATTATCATGGTCGCATCGGTTTCTTGCATTTATGGTATGGGTAACCCCGAAGATTATAAAGGGGGTATTATAAGAATACAGAAAGGACAAAAAATTACCCGTAATTCCTTCTTACATGCATTGGTTCAATCATTGTATTCCAGAGCTGATTTTGATTTTAAACGAGGAGGATTCAGAGTAAGAGGGGATACCGTGGATATCCGATTACCGTATGTAGACTATGGTTATCGGGTGATTTTCTTCGGTGATGAAATCGAAACGATCGAACAAATCGAAATCGAGTCAGGTAAACGAATCGAAGGAATGGAGAATGCGGCTATTTTCCCTGCCAATCTATATGTTGCACCCCGGGATCGGCTTAAATACATCATCCGGGATATAGAAGATGAATTGGCAGAGCATGAAAAATTCTTTGCTGCCGAAGGCCGGCACCTCGAGGCTAAACGAATCCATGAACGCGTCAATTTTGATCTCGAAATGATCCGCGAACTTGGGTATTGCAGTGGCATCGAAAATTATTCCCGTTTTTTTGATGGAAGACCACAAGGCACCAGACCGTTTTGTCTATTGGATTATTTTCCCGAAGACTTTCTAATGGTAATCGATGAAAGCCATGTGACCGTGCCTCAAATCAGGGGCATGTGGGGAGGCGATCGCGCTCGCAAACTCAACCTCGTCAATTTTGGTTTTAGATTACCATCGGCGATCGACAATAGACCTCTAAATTTTGAAGAATTTAATAGCCTGGTCAATCAGGTGATCTATGTGAGTGCCACACCGGCTGATTATGAACTGGAACAAACGATGGGTGAAGTGGTAGAACAAATTGTAAGACCTACCGGATTATTGGATCCACCCATCGAAGTGAGACCATCGCTCAATCAGATCGATGACCTCATGGAGGAAATCAGCGAACGGGTAAAAATCGGTGAACGAACCCTGGTAACGACCCTTACCAAGCGAATGGCCGAAGAACTTGCTAAATATCTTACCAAACTCAATATCAATTGTAAATACATACACTCTGAGGTGTTGACCATGGATCGTGTAGAAATATTACGCGATCTGCGACTCGGTAATTTTGATGTATTGGTAGGTGTAAATCTGCTGCGTGAAGGTCTTGATCTTCCGGAAGTATCCCTGGTGGCGATCCTCGATGCAGATAAAGAAGGCTTTCTTCGTAATGCCCGGTCACTTACCCAGACGGCAGGTCGGGCTGCCCGCAATAGCAATGGTCGTGTTATATTCTATGCAGATAAAATCACCGATAGCATGCAGCGAACGATGGATGAGACTGAGCGACGCAGAGCAAAACAAATAACATATAATGAAGAAAATGGCATCACACCACGATCCCTGGCAAAAACTAAAGACGAAATTCTTGGCCAACGGTCCATTCTGGATTTCAGAGCAAAAACAAAAGCCTATATAGAGCCGGATGATGCTACACTCATTGCAGCCGATCCGGTACTTGAGTATATGGGTCGCGATCAGATCGAAAAACTCATAGCCGAAACTGAAAAGAAAATGAAAGCTGCAGCCAAGGACCTGGACTTTATTTCGGCAGCTCAATATCGTGATGAAATGCTCGCATTGAAGAAAAAGTTATAACCTTTTTATTCATTCTCTTATTCGTAAATTATCGTTAACCCGATCGTTAAATACTCTTAAATCATTAAACTTATTGAATTTAATCAGTCTATTTTGTATTGGTTAATCATAAACTGGATTTCAATATGATGCGGTTGTCATTATCTCTCTCCACGATGGCTTTATTACTGTATGCCTGTGCACCATCTCTCACTCCCTACACTCAAAAGCTTCATGAAAAATACGATTGGAAAGAATCCGACCTAAAAAAAGTACAATTTTATTTAAGCAGCGATATTGTATTGAGACGAAAAATGACTGAAGGAAAAGCCGAGGTGGTAAATGGAGATATCAAAATAGTACATGGCAGCCGATATGAGGTGATTACTTTCAGAAGAGGCACACCGGGAGTACTGCTGTTTATGCCAAAGGAAAATCGTATGGCCATCAGTTTTGAAGATAACATAGATGATACTGCCTA
>CALMKY010000457.1 GCA_937867195.1 uncultured Saprospiraceae bacterium
TATTATCGAGTACCATCAAGGTATGATAAAAATTATCCTTGTGCCCTTTGCCTTCAACAATTTCAACCCCTTCCAGGGCGGTAATCTCAGGTAAAAATTGTTTAAGTAACCCTGTTTGATTTAATAGTTTGAATCCCACGGAAGGATGATCACAAGTCATGATTTTTTCCAATTCTCCCAAAATTCTTTCCATCGAAATAATGCTGAGTCTGGAAGCACTTTGTATGATCCCCTGGTATGTCACCGGGTCGATTTCATATTCGAGTTGATTGGCAAAACGGATAGCTCTCAACATGCGCAATGGGTCGTCGCTAAATGTTCTTTCCGGCTCTAAAGGGGTCTTAATCACTTTTTGTTCCAAATGTCGCATGCCATCAAATAAATCAATGATTTGACCAAAATCATCTTCATTGAGTGAAAAGGCCATAGCATTCACAGTAAAATCTCTTCTCCGCAAATCATCTTCAAGTGTACCATCTTCCACGAGAGGCTTACGCGAGTCTTCCCGATAAGATTCCTTGCGGGCACCAACAAATTCGATATTCAGATCACCATGTATGATTTGAGCCGTTCCGAACCTTTGGAAAAAACTGACGCGAGGTATCGGGTAAAGTCTTCCTGCAACTTCATGGGCGAGGTTGATTCCATTTCCCACCGTCACAATGTCTATATCAGGAGAACTTCGGCCTAAAAATTTATCGCGAACAAATCCACCCACGACATAAGATTTTATTCCCAGAGATTCGGAAGCTTCCCTGATCACCTGAAATATTTTTTTTTCGTATGGATTAAGATGAAAAACCACTCTTGAGGTTGCTTTTAGATTATGCCAAAACGGATTCCTCATGAATAGAATGAGTCGCAGCCAATTCATCCAAAATCTGGATGATTCCTTCAGGGGTTGGTTCCAGTACCAGTTGTTCACGGATCGGTTTGATATGATCGATGCCCCTGAAGTAATTACGATAATGTCGACGCATCTCAAGTACTCCGAGTTTATCCCCTTTCCATTTCACTGAAAAAGCCAGATGTGATTTGACGACTCTGATTCTTTCATTGAGATCTGGTGGTAATAAAATTTCACCCGTCGACAGATAATGTTTTATTTCTTTGAAAACCCAGGGATATCCAATGCTTGCCCGACCGATCATGATGCCATCGGGCCCATATCGTTCTTTGTATTCTTTTGCTTTTTGGGGAGTATCGATATCACCGTTGCCGAAGACAGGGATATGAATAGAAGGATCATTTTTCACCTGGGCGATATAGGACCAATCGGCATCTCCTTTGTACATCTGAGCACGGGTACGGGCATGAATCGATATCGCTTGGATACCCACATCCTGCAGTCGTTTCACGACTTCTACTATTTTTATACTATTATGATCCCAACCCAACCTCGTTTTTACAGTGACCGGCAATGTCGTATTGTCTACGATTGCTTTGGTCAATGAAATCATCTTAGGTATATCCTTTAATATACCCGCACCGGCATCTTTGCAAACTACATTGTGAACCGGGCATCCATAGTTGATATCGAGAATTTCCGGTTTAGCGTCTTCGACGATGGGCAATGCTTTCATCATAGAATCCATCTCGCCTCCAAAAATCTGGATGCCTACCGGTCGTTCTTCCGGATAAATATCCAGTTTTTGAATACTTTTTTTAGCATCCCGGATTAATCCTTCTACGGAGATAAATTCTGTATACAATAAATCACAGCCTTGCTCCTTACACAATGCGCGGAAAGGAGGATCTGACACATCTTCCATGGGTGCCAGCAGGATCGGGAAATCACTGAGCTCAATATCTGCAATTTTTACCATAAAGATTGGCAAAGATACGGTTATCTGATTTTTATTATCTTTCGACGATGACGATACTGATTATATTGATTTTTATCATAGGATATGGAATGATCGTGTTTGAACATCCTCTCAAAATGGATAAAACGATTCCGGCCATTCTCATGGGGATTCTTTGCTGGACCTGTATTGCTTTAGCCAACCTGCCGATTTCCGATCATACCAGCATTGATCAGGCACTGCAATTCCATCTAGGTCAGACTTCGGAAATACTTATCTTTTTATTGGGAGCTATGACCATTGTAGAATTAGTCGATCTGCATAAAGGATTTAATGTCATTACCAACCGAATTCATACCCGTAAAAAAATTACTTTATTGTGGACCATTAGCTGGATGACATTTTTCTTATCTGCCGTCCTGGATAATCTGACCACGACGATCGTAATGCTTTCATTGATCAGAAAATTAATGAATGACCGCAATGATCGCTTGTGGTATGCATCTTTTATAGTGATTGCATCCAATGCAGGTGGAGCCTGGACTCCCATCGGGGATGTAACGACGACCATGCTTTGGATTGATGGTAAAGTATCGGCTCTCAAACTTATTGAAAACCTGGCGCTGCCATCTTTGCTTTGCTTAGCTGTCCCACTCATCCTTGCCGGATTTTTATCTGTATTCAAAGGCAGCCTTCAATTGCATGAAGCATCCCATCAGGATCTAAAAGCAGAAAAAGTAATGAGCAGTAAAATTATGTTAATTGCGGGAGTCAGTGCATTATTATTTGTACCTGTTTTCAAAACCATTACTCATTTACCTCCCTGGACCGGAATGATGATCGGGCTGGCATTTGTATGGATCGTTTCAGAAATAGTAGATCCTGAAGACAATATTACTCCTGATCGGAAACACAAATACTCAGCAAAACATGCATTATCGAGGATAGAGTTACCCAGCATCTTATTTTTTCTAGGTATATTGACAGCGATCAATGCACTGGAATCAATAGGGATTCTCCATCATTTGTCTACTTGGTTGGATCAGATGATACCCTCCAAGGACATCATTGCCATGTTGATCGGGGTATTCTCGGCTGTGATAGATAATGTACCCTTAGTAGCTGCTGCAATCGGTATGTATGACGTACCTATGGATGCTAAGTTATGGCATTTCATTGCTTTCAGTGCCGGTACGGGTGGAAGCATGCTCATCATTGGTTCGGCAGCCGGCGTAGCGGCTATGGGTATAGAAAAAATAGATTTTATCTGGTATCTAAAAAAAATAAGTTGGTTAGCGGCGCTTGGGTTTATAGCAGGTTGTCTGGGGGTCATCGCGATGGATGCGATGCTGGCGTAAGATGAGGAATCATTTCAAAGTCCCCGGATGAAAGAATTGCCATGAATGCCAGAACTCCTGGAATGCCTGGATAGGTAATAAATTGGATTGCCCATTCAAGGATTTACCATCCATACTATATTTATTTAATTTCTGATCTATAAGTGTATCTCCATGTAAGTGAAACGTATCGGATTCGTTCCTCTTAAAAACACTAAAATTAACGGTATCCGATTGGATGGCAATCACTAATGGAATACCTCCTACCCGATCATGAATAATATTTTCATGCTTTAATGAAATCCAATCATATGCTTTGGCTACTCCATTGGGCTGAATACCGACTACCCAGGACTTTCTGTGCCATGAAAGACTGTCTGTACCTGTCAGTTGTTTACGACTGGTCCCTGATTCATAAGCCAAATCTTTTGAATAGTCTTCTAAATGGGAAGAATCAATTTGTAAGATTTTCGTATCCGGATGATTCATCAACCATTCTTTCAAGGTGGATTGAATAAAAGGAAAATCCGGTAATACATTATTTTTCAATTTCCCGGCAATAGCCTCTCCGGTAGATTGTCGCCACCAGGATTTGGTCATATGATCTTCCAGCATGGCATTATAATGATCCATTCCGACTAACCTAAAGCTGGTGGCTTGATGGTTTACAATTGGTTCGTACACCCTTCCCGTACGGCAAACAGTACAATAGGTAACCAATATGGCTTTCCCTCCAATCGTATCGATGAGATGGTGGTGATATCCTAAAAAACGAATGGGATAGGCTTTGGATTCGTTATTGTAATGTACTCCCAGCACCAATCTATTCAATTCTATTTTATTATGAGCAGTATCTGCAAAGGCCAGATGAGACGGGTATAAAAACATATGATCTGCATTCATATTAAAATTGGCGAAGTATTCCACGACTGCAAGAATGACAATAGGAATCATCCAGGTGAATTTACTTTTCCAATTAAATTTTATTATGCCATACAAGATAAATAAGACAGCTATGACTTCACCCACCATCGGTAAGAATAAAGTGCATAGGCCAAACCGATCGTTTGGGATTCCTGGCTTCCCGGAAAGGGCATGAGAAAATAAACATTCGCCAATTCGAAAGCCAATAAAAGCAGGACTCCAAACCAAAAAATATGTCTGGAAGATTTCATAAAGCTAAGCCCACAGATTAGATGGGTATTTTCCGCTATCAATTAATTTTTTGATCGCTTCCATGACGGCCGGTTTATCTTCAGGATACGTTACTCCAAACCAGGTGGACTCCGAAGGCAATACCTCTACCGTCGCAAGATTACTGGAAATCATGTAATCGATTAAAGTAGGTATATAATATTCAGATTTCGGATCCATACCATTCTCCATCAGGAAATCACGAAAATGCTTATCCATCACATTAAAATATTGAGGCACACAACCCCACATATTCATCGATGCAAAATCGTCATCCCTGAGAGGCTTTGGTTCAGATTCACTATCATATCGAATGATTCCATCCGGGAAACGCTTGATTTTCGTCCGTTCGTTTATACCAATTAAAAACTTATGGTCGTCGATCTGGCATATTCCTCGATTGACAGTTCCATGTTCTGATAATGTATTCCGCAGGTAGTAACCTACCGTACAATAAGTGGAAATATCATCGACCGGTATTTTCATTAAAAAATCTGCCAGTGTTTGATATGCTTCCGTTCCATAAAAATCGTCGGCGTTGATCACTCCAAATGGTTCCTGAACATAATCGCGTGCTACCCAGACCGCATGTGCTGTCCCCCAGGGTTTGGTACGTTCGGGATGCACAGGGATTCCGGTGGGAATATGACCGAGATCCTGGTTGACAAAATAGTACTCTGCTTTTCCGTCCAGCTTATGAGCGAAAGCTTTGATCATATCATCTTTAAAGCTTTCCCTGATAATAAAAATGATTTTTCCGAAACCGGCTTTTAAAGCATCGTATAACGAAAAATCAATGATCGCTTCTCCATTAGGTCCAAACTGATCTAATTGTTTTAAGCCACCATAGCGGCTACCCATACCTGCTGCTAAAATGACTAATGAAGGCTTCATGTAATTTACGATTTACGATTTAAACTTTAAGACCAGGCAGTTTTTTTACAACCTTTCCATGCATAATATAAGATATACGCGTAACAGAAAAACATAACCCAGAATCCTCTCTGCGGATTTGCAGGACCACCCAATGCTGCATACAACAAAGGTATGATGCCACCTCCCGGGCCGATTCCCATGATCAATAATGCCGAACCAATTTTGGTAAACTTACCCAATCCTTTTACTCCAAGTGGGAATATCGCGGGCCACATCAAAGCATTGGCTAAACCCATAGAAGCAATAGAGTACACGGAAGTCATCCCTGAAGTAAAAATGGCACATGATGTAAATACAGCTCCCAGAATAGCAGAATATTTTAAAGCATTTTCCTGGCTTATCCATTTGGGAATTGCGATGGTCCCGAAAATATAACCTATCAACATAGCGCCCAACGTAAAGGTCGGGAAAAATTTTGCTTGATCAAGGCTGATTCCAATATTTTTACCATACTGACCGATTCCATCTCCGGCAATGACCTCTGCTGCAACATAAAACATGATGGCAAACATGCCTAAAACCAAATTTGGATATTCAAAGACGCTTTTCTTAGCTGTCGTGATATCCGCATCCTTTTCCTCATCCACTTCCGGCAGATTTACAAAGTAGATCAAGACAGCTATTAATATCAAAAAGATGGCTAAGGCGATGTAAGGCATATGGATCCTTGAGACCAAATCATTAAGCAATTGGTTGCGTTGTGCCGCATCGGTAGTTGCTTTCAATTCTTGTTCAAAACTTCCCATTCCTTTGAGGATCGTCGTACTTAAAATAATCGGTGCCAATATCCCGGCCAATTTATTCGCTATGCCCATAAAACTAATTCGTTGAGCAGCGGATTCAATAGGACCCAATAAGCTTACATATGGATTCACCGCAGTCTGTAATAGCGCAAGACCCATGCCTTGGACAAACAAGCCGGTGAGGAATAAGGGAAATGCCCTTTGATTCGCTGCCGGAATAAAGATCAAAGATCCCAAAGCCACAATGATCAGACCCAGCACCATTCCTTTTTTAAATCCTGTAATCTTTAAAATATAAGATGACGGTATGGCCAGGAAAAAATAGGACATATAAAATGCAGACGTCACTAAGAATGCCTGCGTATCTGTTTTGAGTTCACATGCAATTTTTAAAAAGGGAATTAACGAACTATTGGTCCAGGTTATATATCCAAACGTAAAAAACAAAACCCCAATGATAAAAAGGGGGAATACATAACGATTGCGATTATCCATATTCGATTTGTTTAGGTCGGCACAATATAGAGCTATTCGGCAATGAATTAAAGCATTCTATTGAAATGTTTCGCAAACGGTTGTAGTCAACTTCCCGTGGTTTATTGAACCTCTTTAATCCTGGCTTTCCAATCAAAAAATCTGAAATAGAATATGGCTCCTCCCAGCATAATGCTCCAATACAAAATCTCAGACCCCCAGGCATAGACCAACGGCATCCTGTACACCATGACCGCTAAATAAACATAGATGATATAGATTGTAACACAGATAAATTCAATAAGCAGATTGATCCTGGTCTGCCCGGTTCCGGACAAAGCATTGAGCCAGACAACTCCCTGTGACATGAATAGCAATGCCAGTGAAACCATGTGAAGAGATGGGATACCATCCTGTATAAATCCCGGATCCTGATCAAAGAAATGAAAATAGAATGCCGGACGAAAATTTAATACAATAATAAAAAGTACGGCATACATGAAATTGATAGTACACACCCTCTTTACCAAATCCATGACTTCCTCTTTGCGATCCTGGCCAATCAGGTTACTGACCATATTATTGGTCGTGCTCGCCATAGCCCATCCAATGATACCAAACAAACCAAAGACATTGCGCATGGTATTGGATATAGCCATAGAACGTGTACCCAGGTGACCAACCCAAAAATAAAATAACAACCACGAACCTACACTGATAAAATATTGGAAAATCAATGGAGCTGATCTGTCTAATAATTGAAGTGCTGCTTTTGAATCCCATTTGATATGTGAAAATACTTTGTAATCAGTGGTAATCCCTTTAAAAAATAAGAAAGCATGCACTACGATCATACCCATTATTTCTGCCCCTATCGATGCATATGCTGCACCCGTAAACCCTAATGCAGTAGCACCAAAATGACCAAAGATCAAAGTATAGTCCAGGAAAATATTAGTGGCTGCTTCTGCCAAAGTACCGATTACTAAAAACCGCGTATGATTGGTGCTGATCAAAAAAGAGTTTCCTATTTGATACATATATAAAAAGGGAAGACCCAGTATCCTGATCAAATTAAATTTCAATGCAAGATCTAATGCATGGTGATTCTGTATTTCATGCCGAAACATCGCCGGAGCAATCGAATAAGTAAACAGGATACCCAGCAGGGCTGTAATCAAAACGAGTTTCAATGCCTGGGAAACATACCTGCCTAATTGCATTCTGTTTTCGGCTCCTGCAAATCGCGATAAGATGGATTGCAAACCATTATTAAATCCATTCCCAATGACCGCAAATACCAGGTAATAGACTCCTGTGATTCCCGCCAAACCAAGTTCTGTCTCACCTAACTTTCCAAGGAAATAATTATTAGTAAAAAAATTGATCTGTGGTATCAGAATTGCAAATGCAATAGGCAGTGCAAATTTCATGATATCCCTATAACTTGTATTTAATTTGAGCTGGTCCACTGAAAAAGACGGGCAATTTAAGGGATTTAAAAATCATGTAATTGTCAATTAAATATCACCAAATGCGTTAACTGACTGTGCCGATACAATACAAAAACTATTATGATTATTCAACGCATCTTCCTGCAACCCATCCCGTTGTCCAGGCGGCCTGAAAATTAAATCCTCCCGTCAAGGCATCCATGTTGAGAACTTCACCCGCAAAATAGATACCCGGCCGGACTTTACTTTGCATGGTGTTCATATCCACTTCTCTGAGATCTATACCACCGCAGGTAACAAATTCATCTTTATATGTACTTTTTCCATTCACCGTAAAAATAGCCTGAGTCAATTCATGGGCTAATCGTTGTACCTCCTTATTGGAAACTGATTGCCAGACTTTCTCCATATGTAGTTTTGTGATCCAATCCTTCCATATCCTTGCAGAAAAATTTCCAGGAATAGAATTACTCACCAATTTATTCGGAGACTTGGACTTGATACCGATCAGCATGTCCAATACTTCATTGTAGGAATCAGGATAGAGAAAATTAACCTGAACATTGAATTTATAATCTTTGGCATATAATTCACGAGCAGCCAAAGCAGAGAGTTTCAGGATGGCTGGTCCGCTCATTCCCCAATGAGTAATGAGCAATGGCCCGGTCTCTTTGTATTTCGTACCTTCTATCCTGACTTCTACATTTGCCCATGAAGTACCCGGAAAGTCTTTGATTCTTTTATCTTGAATATTAAAAGTAAATAAAGAGGGAACCGGAAGAATGATTTTATGTCCGATCGAAGCTACTACATCCCAAATATTTTGGTTGGATCCCGAAGCAATAATTATTTTTTCGCAACGTACCATCGGTTGATAGGTAAAATGGAGTTCAAATCCATGATCCACAGCATGAATCTTTTCCAGTGAATGAGAAAATTCAATGTGTACTTCCAATCGGTTTACTTCCTGCATAAAACATTCGACGATGGATATTGAAGAATCGGATACAGGGAATACCCGATGGTCATCTTCCACTTTGAGGGCTACTCCCCTGCTTTCAAACCAATGCATGGTATCCATTGGCTGAAAAATGTAAAACAAGGGTAATAATTCTTTATGACCTCTTGGATAATATTTAACCAATTCCTTCGGATCATAACAGGCATGCGTAACATTGCATCTGCCGCCTCCTGAAATTCTAACCTTCCCAAGTACTTTAGTTGTTTTTTCATAAATCGTGACATCGTGCTCGGGATATAGTTCCTTATGCCGAATGGCACTAAAGAACCCCGCCGCTCCTCCACCTATGATAGCAATCTTCAATTACGATTATTTATTATGTTTCTCTAATCTATGACGGATATAACCATCTATCAAATCCGTTGCCGCATGCAGGTTTATGTTATTATTGATGATAATGTCTACCCGGTCTTTATGAGCCTGGATGTACTGCTCAAATGCCGGTAAGACATGATATTCATATTGATACAAAATTTGCTCCAGGGGAAGATTCCGTTCTATTTGATCTCTCCGTATGCGGCGAATGACTTTAAGATTATCTTTGGCATCAACGAAAATTTTTAAGTTGATTTTTGAAAATATCTTTTTAGAGTAAAATACAAAAAGACCTTCGATGACAATGATGGGAGCCGGAATAAAAACCAGGTCTTTCGTTTTCAACTTTTTATTTTGGAAATTATATTCATGCCATTGGACGATCTTACCTTTTATCAGGTCCGCCAGTACATTTTCCAGCTTTTTTAAATCTATGGATGTCGGTAAATCGAAATTGACATAGCCATTCTTGTCAACGAATTGTTTGTTTATCGGATGA
>CALMKY010000458.1 GCA_937867195.1 uncultured Saprospiraceae bacterium
TGTGCCGAACAAACGATATCGGCTGCTTTCCCTCAGATATATCTAGATCAATTTATGAGCCTGGACGCTGATCAATCTAAAAAAGTAAAACAAAATGTTGAATCGGCCATTACTGCACTCAATAAATTTAGTATGAGTGACGGATCATTTTCGCTTTGGCCACACGGGGATCGCACAGATACCTGGGTCACCAGTTATGCCGGTGACTTTATGATAGAGGCCCAAAAACACGGATATATCATACCGGAAAGTTTATTGAATAAATGGAAATCATTCCAAAAGAAAGCTTCCAATCTATATGACCCGGTACAAAAGATTTTGTACCAACCAAATCATGGCATCGATCAGGCATATCGATTGTATTCCATGGCTCAAGCAGGGATTGCCGATCTTGGTGCAATGAATAGGCTCAAAGAATATCCAGATCTTGGCATCAATTCAAAATGGAGACTTGGAGCCTGTTATGCCTTAATAGGTCAATCCGATATTGCTAAAACTTTAATGACGAAAACACCGGATTATTCAGACTATTGGGAATCCGGTCACAGCTATGGATCGCCGTTAAGGGATAAAGCAATGGTGATGGAAACGTATCTTGATGCAGGGGATCGCGGCAAAGCAGCTGATATGGCCATTGATATTTCAAAATCACTCAACAGTGAAAGGCCCTGGAATACCCAGGCTTTGGCATTCACGCTTAAGGTGTTGGGTAAGATGCTGGGTACCTCTAAGGATAATAAATCGGACTGGAAATTTAATTACAAAATAGGTAGCATGTCCCAAGCTGTATCCTCGCAGACTCCAACCTTTATCATTGATCCTAAAAACGCTTCAAATGCAAAATCGATATCGATAGAAAATACATCTTCCAGGCCTATTTATGTACAAGCAACGATGCGAAGCGTCCCTTTGACAGATACCAAAGAATCTCAATCAAATAATTTATCCATTGATGTGAAATATTCTGATGATGCAGGGAATTCAATCGATCCTGCTTCCATAACCAAAGGCACTAATTTTAAAGCAGAAATATCTGTATCAAATCCAAATTCATTAGCCAAAGGATATGAGCATCTTGCTCTCAATCAAATCATCCCGGCGGGATGGGAAATCATTAATAATCGGATCACGGAGGGTGATGAAGATAAAGCTTCGGGCTACCAGTACCGGGACATTCGAGATGATCGCGTTTTGACTTTTTTTGATCTCCCTCCGGGTAAGACGAAAACTTTTGTAATTCCGCTAAGAGCAAGTTATCAGGGTAGTTATACTCTTCCGGCCATAACCTGTGAGGAGATGTACGATGGTCGAGTAAATGCAAGAGCAAAGGGTGGGGTCGCCATCGTAAGTGAATGATTCATATTCAAAGAAATCGCACTTCGTTTTGTATATTGAATGATGTGTCTTGCCACCGATCGGGCTTTCATTGAATAAATACTAAGAGCTATTGCTCAGGTATTCTTTGAAAAAGTTTGTACCGAAGATGAGTGGAAAAATTAATTAAAAGTCAGCCTCAAGATAAACTGGAAATTCTGTACATTTAAATTTAGAAGTTATTAGATAATCAATAAATTAAACCCTTTGGAAAAACTTTTTTTGTATTTTATTGCTTTAATCCCTGGGATAGCGATTGCATTATATATTTATTTTAAAGATAAATATGAGCCTGAACCTTTAAAATTGGTATTCGTATGTTTTGGGCTAGGGATCGTTTGTTTTATTTTGAATGCGTTTCTTGACAAGCCCATCGATACCATTGCAGTCGGGATTTCATCAATAGCTTTAAAGGATTTTATAGAAGAGCTTTGCATATTCATTATCCTTATCGGATTGGTGTATCGAAATAAGGATTTTAATGAACCCCTGGATGGAATTGTTTATGCTGTCATGGTTGCTATGGGATTTGTTACGGCTAAGAATATTAACAGCATATTTTCGGCTGAAGAATCGGGTATGGTCTGGAGTATGCTTTCCTCGGTATTGTCACATGCAGCCTATGCTGTATTGATGGGTTACTTTTTAGGCAAAGCAAAATTTAAAATGCAGCACCAGACCGGATATATCATCGGGGCGCTGGCGCTTCCCTTTATATTCCATTTTATGTATGATATCATTCAATTGTTATCCATTTTCTCTGGAGCTTGGATTGGATTGATAGCATCGCTTTTAATCATCGTATTTCTTGGAAAGCAAGCCGTAGATAGCTATCAAAAGGAATCACCATTCAAAAAAAAATGACCTCAGCAGCAAAAAATTAATAACTGCGTTCCTATTTTTTTCGGACATAACTTAGAAAGAACTGTAATTTTTATTTCGCTTTCAGACCAAACCGTCTTTGGTAAAGGCTTGGTGGGTTGTGGCTGATATGCATAGGAATGCTCCTTTCTTGGATGGTCAATTCCAATGGCTCATAAAGTGCCTAACGGAGGGAAATAATTTCTGATTTGATTTTGAAGTCTAAGCTAATGCATTGGCTATTTTACAAACGTCATATAGCAATTGCTCTTACGACTTCCCTTTTCCCATTTGGCCCGGGATATTTCTCGACTTTCCATCCAGCGGCTTGCATATTTCGTCTTACTTCACCTTTAGAACAATATGTAGTCAAAACGCAAGGGTGATTCGATCTTTTGATTAATTCTTCAAAAACTTCTTTTGTCCATAGCTCTGGTTGACCGTTTGGAGCAAAGGCATCGAAATAGATCACATCGCTTGTAAATGCAAGTGCAAAATTTAAAAGATCCTCTTTGTATTTTGTAATTATAAAATATTCATCCATCCGAATGGTAGCATTCCATTCGGCGGTATGCAAGGCTAAAAAGTTGAGAGAAGGATCTATTGTATGGTAATTTAATTGAGAGTACAATTCTGCATTCAATGGGTTTACATCTATAGAGTGATATTCAATCTTTATCTGATGCTGATGAGCATATTGCCATGTCAGAAAGGCATTTAATCCTGAGCCAAAACCAACTTCAAAAACAGTGATTGGATTCACTGTGGCATGGCATCGGAAGTAATAATTCAAGCCAAGTCTGATAAATATATGCATCGATTCGGCAAAAGCACCATGCCGGCTGTGATATGTCAAATCGTTGTCTAAAAAGCCAATGGTTTGAGATCCGTCATTAGTAAGGAGGATTCTGCGATTAAGATTAAAGGGCATTTTGTATTTTCCTATGCATTCACTTTTATCTTCTCGACCTGGATATCTCCCAGGTACACTTTATAGCTGACCTTTCCGTCCTTCAGTGTTACGGTACCGAATCCGGAATTCGTACTTAAAAAACTGGTGAAATTTCCGATTTTACTTTCGACATATAATGTTTTATCTACTGCATCGTATCTCACCCCGGTCAGCGATTGTAAATAACCATAGCTTGACATGGCGCGGGCATACCAATGACCGCATTCATATTCATTGAATGGATTCCGGACTTTGCCATCATATCGGTCACGCGAAGCACGCAATATATCAAGACCCTGTGATAGATTACCGGCCATCATCGAGTGAGCAGCGACCTGATGTTCGATTCCTGTCCATACTTCATCACTGTATACAAACGGCAATGATAATTTTCCACCTTTAGGCCAGCTACAAAGCAATAGGCCGCCTTCTTCTCCCAGTGCAAAGGAAGGCCTTTGTGGATTGGCATGTTCAGCCAATGTAGATTTATAATTGTACTTGTGAATTGCATGGAGATGCGACTTCAGTTTGGAGGCGTCAATCACATCCTCCATGAAACACATCCGGGTAAGCCACGCGCCCAGTACTCCATCGGATAGACAACCTTTTCCATATTGATATTTCGGCCCTTCTTTTTGTAATAAATCTTTTGCTTCCGCTGAATAATCTCCCCCATATGATTTAGCAGTAGCAGGATTTTCAGCCTTAAGACCTGTATATTGAATCTTTTGAAAAAAATATTCGCCATCGTATAATTCATTTTCAAAAAAGGATTTTCCTTTTGCAGATAGTTCTTTATATATGGAAACATCTTTACCAAGATGTGTACCCATTGCAATGATTGCCTCCAATGCTCCGAGATAAAAACTGCAGTGCATGCCATCAGGCCCCCAGAATTCTATGTCATAAGTGTTGTGATGCGGTTCTTCTATAATGCCCTTGTGGCGTGGGTCCCAGGTGCTGATGCAATAGTCAATGCTTTTTTGCACCATAGGAAAAATTTTTTTCATCCATTCATTGTCGCCGCTGATGCGCCATTCACGATACACTTTCATGATGCCGCCCAATTGCCCGTCTGCGGCTGCATGAAAATCATGAGTGGCAGGTTTTATCGGTAATACCGTTCTGAAATTCTGATGACCTTTCTCATCCTGGCTTTCACAAAATTCTGTATTGCGCAAACTTCTCTCCAGTGCCGGAAATAAATGAGCAATTGCCTGCGCATAATTCCATACATGTGTGCAGGAACCATGACAACAACCCCAGTCATCGCCGCAGCCTTCAAAAGCGAGCGGGGTGCCGTTTTCGGTGACGAGGTAGGTGTTGGTGCGGATGGTCGAAACCTGGCTGGAGATGGCGTCAATCACTTCAGGCGGCAGGGTGGATGTGTAGAGGGCATCGCGGTACTTGACGGAGTCGGCGCGCAGTTCGTTGAGATGGCGCAGGGTGTAGGCGGCCGGGGCCCAGGCATCGGGAAAGCGCGTGCCGTAGCGGTTGCGGATGA
>CALMKY010000459.1 GCA_937867195.1 uncultured Saprospiraceae bacterium
AATTATTTAAAAACTGCGTGTGAGCAGTTGAACTGCGACTTTTTTAGTTATAATTCACGGAGTCGAAGTACAACTTCTCAATAGCTGTACTTTTTTTTGGGCAATTTGTTGTCGTGCACCTATATATTAATTTGTCACTTGTAGATTTATAACTTTATTTATCTTCATCGTCGATATGAATAAAATAAATCAAAATAAAGATCGTAGAAAGTTTATTAAAGCTTCCCTGGCGTCTGCAGTAGGCGTGACGTTGATACCAAATGCATTTTCAGCTCCTTACATTCATCGTAATATGCTGGAGGAATTTCCATTTGCCGTAATCGGTATCAATCACGCTCATATTTATGGCATGTCAGAGGCTGTCATCCGGAACGGCGGAGTGATGAAATCATTTTACGCTAAAGAACCTGATCTTGCGGCAGCATTTGCCAAGCGATATCCAAATGCAAAGCAAGCTTCCAGTGAAAACGAGATTCTTGAAGATAAAAACATCAAAGCGGTGCTTTCAGCCGGAATCCCCATCGACCGGGCACCCTTGGGTATCCGGGTGATGCAGCATGGCAAAGATTATATGTCTGATAAGCCCGGCATCATTACGCTGGATCAACTGAAAGAAGTGCGGAAAGTGCAAAAGCAAACAGGTCGCATCTATTCGATCATGTACAGCGAGCGATTTGAAAATAAAGCCACGATCAAAGCAGGTGAATTGGTCAAAGCCGGTGCAATCGGCCAGGTGGTCCAAACAATCGGGCTAGGTCCTCACCGTATCAGCCTCACGACAAGGCCTCAATGGTTTTTTGATAAAAAATATTACGGGGGTATCATTTGTGATATTGGTTCACATCAATGCGATCAATTTTTGTACTTCACGGGATCCACGAGTTATCATATCCTTTCTTCTCAAGTAGGTAACGTACATTATCCTCAATATCCACTGTTTGAAGATTTCGGTGACATCACAGTACAAGGTAATAAAGGAGCAGGCTATATTCGGAATGATTGGTTTACACCGGACGGACTCAAAACCTGGGGCGATGGTCGACTGACCATACTGGGTACCGAGGGATTCATCGAAGTAAGAAAGAATATTGATATTGCACGTACCGATGGAGGATCTCATCTTTATATGGCCGATAACAAAGAGACGCGGTATATTGATTGTAAAGATGTCGAACTTCCTTTTGGCAGATTTTTTATAAATGATGTCAACAATCGTACGTCTACCGCAATGAGTCAGGAACATTGCTTTCTGGCAACCCAAATGGCGTTGGAAGCGCAGATGATGGCAAAGAAATTGGTTGTCGACAAATAAAGGGTCAAAAGGTCATCAATTAGTTTCAGGATGATCTGATTATTTTTGAACGATTCATTCCCTATTCAACTTCTCAATGGTCAAAATTATTTAATCAATCATAACAGCAAGTGCATGATTGTTGCTGATCACAGCAATTCTTTCTAATTTTCCTTTTATTAATTAATTTATGAATAATACAATTACCATCATCATACCTCTGCTCGGTGTATGTGGTCTTATCTATACCTATATCAAAAGCAGATGGATTACTAAACTAGATCCCGGTACACCTAAAATGCAACAGATTGCTACCAGCATTGCAGACGGAGCCATGGCTTTTTTACGCGCAGAATATCGAGTATTGTTCTGGTTTGTCCTGGCGGTATCGGTATTGATGATATTGGGAGGCATACAGAATCATGAATCTTCCTGGCTGGCCGGTATTTCTTTTGCATTGGGTGCAGGATGTTCTATATTGGCAGGATACATAGGAATGCAGGTAGCAACAAAAGCCAATGTTCGGACTACGAATGCAGCTCGTCTCAGTCTTACCAAAGCGCTCGAAGTGGCTTTTGCCGGTGGATCTGTCATGGGCATGGGAGTGGTCGGGTTGGGAGTGCTTGGACTGGGTTCTTTATTTTTTATTTACAGCAATCTTGGATGGGATGTGCATAAAGTAATTACGGTCATCACCGGTTTTTCATTTGGAGCTTCGTCTATAGCTTTGTTTGCGAGAGTGGGAGGCGGTATCTACACCAAAGCGGCTGATGTCGGAGCCGACTTAGTAGGTAAAGTCGAAGCAGGTATCCCGGAAGATCATCCCCTCAATCCTGCAACCATTGCAGATAATGTGGGTGATAATGTAGGAGATGTAGCAGGTATGGGCGCTGATTTATTTGAGTCCTATGTGGGATCTATCGTGGGTACTATGGTATTAGGGGCTCTGTTTGTCAACAGTACCGCGGGATTTGAAAATACTAATTCCTTTAAAGGGCTCAATGCAGTTTTGCTTCCTCTGGTTTTATCTGGAGTAGGTATCCTGACTTCTATCATGGGGACATTTTTTGTAAAGACTAAAGAAGGAGGAAATCCACAACGTGCGTTAAATAATGGGGTCAATCTTTCCAGTGTGATCATGTTGATTCTTACATTTTTTATTTCACGATGGATGATGCCTGCCTCCTGGACGTGGGAGGGGCATGACTATACTTCGACCGGTATTTTTTTAAGTGTATTGATTGGATTGGTATCGGGTATTGCGATAGGGTATATTACCGAATTTTATACAGGATCCGGTTCTAAACCGGTAAGTCAAATTGTCAATCAGTCATTGACAGGAAGTGCGACCAATATTATTGCAGGCCTGGGGGTCGGTATGCAATCGACGGCGATACCGACAATATTATTGGCTGCAGCGATTATTGGATCCTATCATTTTGGAGGATTGTATGGCATCGCCATCGCTGCCGTCGGAATGTTATCCAATACCGGTATTCAACTTGCAGTAGATGCCTATGGACCGGTTTCAGATAATGCCGGAGGCATTGCTGAGATGGCTGAATTACCGAAAGAAGTGAGATTGCGGACGGATACTCTCGATGCGGTCGGTAATACCACGGCTGCTATCGGTAAAG
This sequence comes from uncultured Saprospiraceae bacterium, assembly GCA_937867195.1. Taxonomy (GTDB): domain Bacteria; phylum Bacteroidota; class Bacteroidia; order Chitinophagales; family Saprospiraceae; genus JADJLQ01. Next base: position 2,929 of record CALMKY010000459.1, read on the forward strand.
GATTTGCAATTGCCTCCGCTGCACTGACAGCCTTGGCGCTATTTGCAGCATTTATGCAAAGTGCTCACCTCAAAGTCATCGATATATCCCAGCCTATGGTCATCTCCGGACTATTCTTAGGTGCGATGTTACCCTTTTTGTTTTCATCGATGGCCATGGCAGCGGTCGGTAAAGCAGCAATGGATATGATCGAGGAAGTACGCAGGCAGTTCAAAGAGATACCTGCTTTGAAATCAGCTTTGTCAATTATGCATAAATACGAAGGTAAAGATCAAAAAGATTGGAGTGCGGATGATATTCATATTTTTGAAGCTGCCAATGGCAAGGCAGATTATAGTCGATGCGTAGAGATCTCTACAAATGCTGCTGTCAGACAAATGATCATGCCGGGTCTATTGGCTGTCATGGCACCTATTTTTATCGGCTTTTGTTTTGGCAAAGAAATGCTGGGTGGTCTTTTAGCCGGAGTGACGGTATCAGGAGTACTCATGGCTATTTTTCAATCCAATGCCGGAGGAGCCTGGGATAATGCCAAGAAGACTTTTGAAGGAGGTGTCGAAATCAAAGGGAATATGTACTATAAAGGATCAGATCCACATAAAGCTGCTGTGGTAGGTGATACGGTAGGTGATCCATTTAAAGATACTTCAGGGCCTTCTATCAATATTTTGATCAAATTGATTTCTGTGATAGCCTTGGTGATAGCTCCATTTATAAAGTAAATTTGAAATTGCAGGGAAGCATTCAATATTGTAATTCCCCCTATCGGCAATCAAACATACTCCGTAATTTGTATTTCGCACATCTGAAATAAGTACCAGGATTGTCTTCTAATTCAGCTTTTAGCCAGGCCGGCCATTTTACTTTCCAATTCCTTTTCAGCCCCCGGATTATATCCATTGGCTTCATACACAATCTGCCCTTTTTTATTCAATAAATACAATTGAGGAATCGAGTTGAAACCAAGCTTCCGTTGTAAGTCACCATTACTGTCAAGCAATACGGTATAAGCCCATTTCTTTTGAGCCACCAAGGGTTTTATTTTAGCCTGATCGCGAATATTATCGATCGAAACTGCGAGGAATTGAGCACCATATTTTTTAGTCCATTCAGGATACAATGGATTGTAGGTATCCAGTTCTTTTTTACAAGGCCCACACCAGGTAGCCCAAAAAGATACCAGGGTGACTTTACCATTCGTAAGAGTAGAAAGATCGACTACTTTACCTTCCATATCTTTGACTTTACCATTTGGGAGCGGTTTTTGTGTATAAGCAAAAGAAATGGACAGGATCATCGATACTGCTAAGAAAATACGGGTAAAAGACTTCATTCTTAAAAGATTAGGATGCAAAACTAAACTTAATTTTGCCACCATCCATTTTTGTGTGTTTCGCTTTAACTCGATATTAACCATATTGATTTTATTTTCGTATTCATTCGTGTTTTCACAGGAAGAAAGTAATTCCAATCCCAACGGTACTTTTAATGCTTTTCTTACGACTCAAACCGGATTTTTTATTCGGGATAGTAATATAGGTGCGATCCACACCCCTCAATACGATCATCAGTTATATGGGGGACAATCCTGGCTGGATGCGATGTACAGCAATTGGGGATTTGAGTTTGGAGTGCGATTAGATTATTTCCAGAATTCCAATTTGATCAATCCACTGGGGTCCTTTAATAAACAGGGAATCGGCAGATGGTTTATTCGCAAAGAAGATACCAAATTTGGATTCGAAGCAGGATATATTTATGATCAGATCGGTACCGGTATCATTTATCGTGCATACGAAGCGCGAACACAAGGTCTGGATAATGCTTTACAGGGAGTCAAGTTAAATCTAAACATCAATCAAAACTGGCATCTCAAAGCATTTGCAGGAAAACAAAAAAAACAATTCGATGTGTATGAATCCCTGATCAAAGGAATTGCGCTGGATGGTTTTGTAAAAGCATCTGATACATCCCATTTTTCGATGGCACCCGGATTGGGTATCGTTAACCGTACCATCGACGATGCAAGCCTGGACAATGCGTTGGCAACTATTGCGACCTATCCTAAAGCAAACCAGTTTTTGCCCAGGTATAATACCTATGCATGTACGCTTTACGATCAAATCAATGCGGGAAATTTTACTTTATATCTCGAGTCTGCATTTAAATCCAATGATGTGTTCAACGATCCCAATGCATTGAGACAAGATGATCAGGGTAATTTGTATCAAGCGCCCACCTTGATTCATAAGTCGGGTCATGTATTGTATGGATCCATTAATTATGTCAAATCTTCCTTCGGGTTAACGCTTGAAGCCAAACGCACTCAATATTTTAGTTTCCGAACCCGCCCCCAGGAAGAAGCGAATAACGGATTGATCAGTTTTATACCGCCTATGTCAAGGCAACAGAGTTATAATCTTCTGTCTTTTTATCAGCCGGCCACACAAGAAATCGGAGAATCAGCATTCAAAGGAGAACTGCAGTTTAATTTAGGTGAAAACGAAGAGACCATACTTCACATAAGTCATATCAACGATCTCAATCAAAATAAACTTTACAGGGAATATTATGCTGAAGGTAGTTCCCGTAAAAAAAATCGCACCATCCTTGCCTCAGTTCAATACAGGGAGTACAATCAACAGGTATACGAAGGCAAACCGAATGCCCCTTTGGTAAAAACATTTGTGCTCAATTTAGATGGTACGTTTAAATTAAATGAAGTCCGGGCATTAAGGGTTAACCTGGAAACGATGACGACGAAGCAAGATCAGGGTAACTGGATTAGTATCCTGGCGGAATACAGTATTGCTCCAAAATGGATTTTTACTTTATCCGATATGTATAATGGGACGAAAAAGAAAAATTATAATACCGCGATGGTCACGTATTCACATTTATCAAACCGGGTATCTTTGGGATGGGTGCGTCAACGAGCCGGTATCGTCTGTACGGGAGGCATCTGCCGATATGAACCCGCATTCAATGGTATAAAATTTAACCTGGAGGCCAGATTTTAGATCCATGAAAATATTATTTTTTACTTATACCATCCTTTTCTTGTGTTCCTGTACAGAGGTGCCACCTATTTTACCGACAGATAATAACTCAACAGGAAGTAAGGAAAAGAATGTATTGATTGAAGAATATACCGGGGTACGATGTCAAAATTGCCCATCCGGAGCACAACAACTCGAGGCATTAAAGCAGATACATGGAGATCGATTGACCATTCTTTCTATACATGGAGGATTTTTTGCTCAACCTACCAACCGTGAAAACAAATACAATCTCGATAATGCGGATGGTGTCGCATTAATCAATTTATTCAATCAACCGGTTGGCTATCCATCCGCTATGGTGGATCGTAAAATTTTTGATGGCCAATCCAGTATTTTCAGTGGAGCTAATAACTGGGCTGGTTATATCATTTCTGAAAAATCAAAAGAAGCAGCCGTTTCGATGGATTTGCTTATTAATAAAAATACGACGACAAGACAAGTCTCAGGCCAATGCATTGTAAAAGGATTAACAGATCTCGGTAATCAATCATACTATCTATCAGTCGCATTGGCAGAAAACAATATTAAAGATGCCCAACTCACTTTGACCGGCGTCGATACAAATTACATCCATCGGCATGTGATGCGTAAGTTTATAACCGGAATAAATGGGAAAAAGCTGGATTCAATTACACTCAATAGCAATCAATCTTATTCTTTTACAATCACTATAGACCCTCTCTGGAATCTTGAACAAATCTATCTGGTTGCGTTTGTTCATAAAAATGCTCCGGATTATGAAGTAATTCAGGTGGTCGAGAAAAATTAAGGTCCCAATCTAAAATCTGATTCGTTTGTTTTATCGTATAATGATTAAAATAGGACAATGGCAAATTTTCATTTTATCACAAATTGGAAGATCGATGCACCGGTCAACCAGGTGTATGAGATCATTAAAGATTCATCAAAACTTTCGGAATGGTGTCCGTCGGTCTACCTGGAAGTAAAAACGTTGGAACAGGGTTTTCCAAACGGTATCGGCAAGAAAGTAGCTTTATTTACCAAAGGATATTTGCCTTATACATTGCGATGGAATTTTGAGGTCACTCAGATTATACCCAATAAAAAATTAGCGCTCGATGCTTACGGAGACCTGGAAGGGAAAGGTTTATGGACCTTTACCGAATTATCCAATGGTGGATGTGAAGTAAATTATGATTGGAATATCGAGTTTAAAAAGAAGGGACTATCAGCATTTTCTTTTATTCTGAGACCAATATTTGAATTCAATCATCGATGGGCTATGAAGAAAGCATATATCAGCCTTTTACTCGAAATAAAAAGGAGGCAAGGAGTTTTGAATGTGGAAGCACCACCCGCACCGACATTTTATTTTGGATAAAGATTTATTAAATGGTATTTACGAATTAGGATATACGATTGATGTGAGAACTTGTAATGTGCAATAACCCTCAAACCAGTTCCTAAAATATTCAATCTTAATTACATCGTAATTCGTAATTGGTCAGAACGCTCCCCGGTTTACATCGTGTATAAATCCCACGACACCTTTCATAAAAACATCCTGGTCATCGTACATGGAGAGATGGGATCCATTGGGACAATATAAATATCGACCGTGTGCTACCAGTTTGCTTTGTTCTTCCATTGCTTTCGGATCCATAGTATCGTATTTCGCGCCGATCATGAGGGTAGGGATCTTGATTTCTTTAAGTCTGGATTTAATATCCCAGGTTGCAAGATTGCCGGCAATACCAAATTCTGAAGGGCCTTGCATCTGTGTATAGATTAAATTATTGAGATGGCTAAACGATCTAATCAACGGTTCCGGCCAATTTTGTAATCGACAGATGTGCTCATGATAAAAATTGGGCATGAGCAGATCCATGTATCGGGGATTATTAAAATCACCTTTTGCTTCTATTGCTTTTACTTCCTTGAGTACTTCCGGTTTCATTTGTTTGGCAAGTACCTCGTTGGCATATCGGCCGTATTCCGGGCAGGATGCCATCATGTTCGCCACGAGGAGGGCTTTCATATTGGATTGATATTTGAGTGCATACTGCATGCCCAGTATTCCTCCCCATGAATTACCCAACAAATAAAAATTGCTGCTGTCTGCATGGATGGCCTGTCGTACTTGTTCTACTTCTTCCACGAAGCGATCGAGCACCCACAGCGATGTATCTTTCGGGTTATCGGAACGGTAGCTGCCCAATTGATCATATTCATAAAATTCAAACCCTTCCTGAGGAAAAAAACTTTCGAATACTTCCATATATTCTCCGGTGGCTGCCGGCCCTCCATGGAGTAATAATACTTTTATGTTGGGATTGCTTCCGATACGCTTCGTCCAGACATTGAACGTGCCTTTGGGGGTCTTAATGGGTATCATTTGGATTCCAGCTTGCTTTACACCGCTTTCACCATAATTAAAATAATCAGCCAATGGATTTGAGTTCACAGTGGGTACATTCGCTTGTTTGCAAGCTGCGATGGCGAGCAATGAAATCAAAAATATATTTTTCATGATATAAGGGATTTGACATTAAATATAGGCAGAATTATATACTTTGGCACTCAATAATATTAAATAAACTGGTGGCCAGATCTATCTACCTGAGACTCTCTATCATCGTCAGTGCTCTTGGATTTTTTGTCGATGTATATGATTTATTATTGTTTTCTATTGTACGTAAACCAAGTTTATCGGCCATTGGTTTGAATGAAGCGCAGGTATTGTCTTCTGGTGAGTCGTTGATCAGTATTCAGATGTTTGGTATGTTGATTGGCGGTATTGTTTTTGGGATCTTGGGTGATAAAAAGGGGAGGTTAAAAGTATTATTCGGATCTATCTTGCTGTATTCCGTGGCTAATATTTTGAATGGCATGGTCACTTCATTGGATCT
>CALMKY010000460.1 GCA_937867195.1 uncultured Saprospiraceae bacterium
GCCTCCCCACTCCAGGATGAATGGATAGCAGCATGACTTTCGTATTGTATTGACTGGATATAAAATAATAAGGCACATCCAAGAATCGTACCCGGACATGCCTTATTTATGCACCATCAAATGCCGCATAGTATTTTATATACCAATATGCTTTCGATGCAGAGTTATGGTTGATTACTGCCTTTTGCTTCTATTCCTTTAGCGTAGTCTAGCATGCCTTGGAAATCAATCACCACTACCGGCACTTTTCCGATCACCCAGGCATCATGACCTTGTGGCAGAAAAGATACATCTCCTGGATGACAATCAAATGTAGTTCCATCATCCATTTTAATTCGCAATACACCTGATACATGATACTGGAAATGGGGGGCTTCGCAGCTGGCAGTCTTGGCGATGGGTTTTACGGATTCAGACCATTTCCATCCGGGTTTAAATTCCGCGCGTCCGATGGTAGCTCCACCGATTTTCTTCAGATCCACTTTACCCAGAGGGAAAGTGCGTGTTTCATCCGGCTTTTGAAAGTTAATATGTTCTGCCATGGCAGCCATCGTGGAGGCATGTCCCTGAGCTGACAATCCGGAGGTCATTGCACACAAGGCAAAAAGTAAAAAAATTGATTTGGTTTGCATAAATAAAAATTTTAAAAAATGATTAAATAAATAATACTGCAAACCTAACCAGGATGGATCGCCTGATTCTTGTATAGAATTCCTGAGTATTTGTACAAATCAGAGAGATTTACGTAAAGCAGCGGGATTCATACCTGATTTTTGCTTGATAAAATGAGTGAAATGTGCCTGGTCCTGAAAATGGAGGTCGTAACTAATCTCTGAAATAGATTTATCTGTAGAGCCGAGCTGCACTTTTGCTTCCAACAGCAACATATCATTAATAAAATCTTTTGGAGTCTTACCATACGTTTCCTTTACTACATCACATAAGTGCTTACTGCTGACATGAAGAGCATCTGCGTAATGACGCACGGTTCTATGAGTAGCAAATTGCTTCTCTACCATGTGTTTAAATTGGATGGCCAGGGTGGAGGCTCTGTTGCGTGATTCTACCATACGATGCACGTAGGGTCTGTACAGTTCACGAATACGTAATAATAATATGTGTATATAATTTTTGAGAATAAAATCCTTTTCGTACGAAAAACGATGATATTCATTCAATATATCTTTAAATGCCTGTTGCAGACCTTTACTATCTTCTTCTTTGAGGTTGATGATGTGTTCTGCATCAAAATCAAAAAAAGGAAATTCAGATGTTAAGGAAGCAGGAAGAATGCTCTGAATAAATTCGGTTTTAAAATGGATACAATATCCTTTGCAGTTGCGAATGTACTTCGAAGCATAAACCATATTTTCGGGCACGATGACAAGATCATTTATTTTGAGCCAGGTATAATCGGCTCCTAATAATACATCGTGTTCGCCTTCGGTCAACAAATAGATCAGGTTAAATTGCCGGCGCAGTGCTTTGATACCCTTTACCGGATCCACATCTTTGTGTTTGTCTTCCAGGGTGCCCGGCATGACCATCATGTTGATATCATAGGGTCTGAGATCGCGATTAACTAATTTTTCGAAGGCAGCCAGGTCCTTGATGAGCATGATGTCTTTGCCAGCTTTCGACATAACAATTTTGGTTTGGGATATTCAAATATAATAATGCTGCTCATCATTTGCATTAAATGATTCGTCAAAATCGTAATTTCAATCAACCAAATCATCAAATCAAAATGAAAAGAAGAAATTTCCTTCGAACCTCCGGCATCGTATCATTGGCTGGACCTGCATCCTTTACTTCATTGACTCCATCCTACTCTGGCTCGGAAACAGCGAATGGATTTAGTAATTGGTCAGACGTGCGATCACAATTTAACCTACGACCTGACTTGATTCATATGTCTCAGATGTTTCTTGCGTCTCATCCTGCCAGCGTGCGCCAGGCTATTGATCACCACCGCAAACAATTGGACATCGATCCGTATACGTATTGGGAAGATCATTATTTCAAATTTGAAGACATGACGATACAGGCTGCCTCAAAATATACGGGAGGTAAACCGGAAGAAATCGCATTGATACCCAATACGACCACCGGTTTAGCCATGATCTACAGTGGATTCAGATTAAAAGCTGGAGATGAGATATTGACTTCTGTACACGATCATTTTGTTACTTTTTTCGGTTTGGACTATGCAGTAGAAAAAACCGGTGCTACACTAAACCGGATATCACTTTATGACCAATCCGCTCAAGCCGATGCAGAGCAAATCGTAACCCGTATTTCTAAAGCCATCACTCCTGCCACAAGATTGGTGGCCCTCACCTGGGTTCATTCTTCGACAGGAGTCAAATTACCCATTCGTCTGATCGCTGATGAAATCAAAAGAGTTAATCAAAACAGAGATGCCAATCGTCAAATTTACTTTAGTGTAGATGGAGTACATGGATTTGGCAACCAGGATGTCAATATTCCCGATTTAGGATGTGATTATTTTATCGCCAGTGCTCATAAATGGATATTTGGTCCAAGAGGTACAGGAATTTTATGGGCAAGAAAAGATGCATGGGATCAAATCATACCAACCATACCCCCATTTTCACTGAATGTCGTAGGTCCATGGGCAGGAATGATCTCCGGAAATGTCATGGCTAATTTTAGTGATAAACTCTCCCCGGGTGGTTTTGTATCCTATGAAAACCATTGGGCACTTAAAGACGCATTTGATTGGCAAATGAATATTGGTAAATCCCGGATTTGCAACAGAACAAAAGAATTGAATACTTTACTAAAAAAGGAGATGAGCCAATTAACCAATGTCAATTTATTGACTCCAATATCTTCCGACCTGTCTGCTGGAATCAATTGTTTTGAAGTCAAAGGACTAAAACCAGAAGAAACTGTGCAAAAATTAAAAGCAAATAAAATTATTGCCAGTACATCACCTTATAAAATCAGTTATGCTAGGCTGACGCCCAGTATTGTCAATAATGAATCGGAAGTCTTGCGATGTATAAAAGTATTGGCTGGCTTGAAATAAAAAAATTATCATATTTCTTTCTTTCCGGATGGTTATTATCTTGCAATCCTGGATGTGAATGGCAAAAAAGCAGTAACGAAAGTAGTAAAATTATAAGGCCTTCCGTATTTCATATTTTAATAATACAAAACTGACCACGTGTACAGTTTAATTAGGCTGTACAATACTTATCTTTATACCATGAATCGAATACTAATCCTCATTATATCTTTTTTGTGCCTGAATGAATCCATAGCTCAGGTTATATCCGGACCCATGCTCGGACCCGTCGAATATCGGGATGCAACGATTTGGCTTGAAGTAGCACCGCAGGTAACCAGTGTCGAATTGCAATATCGCAAAGCCGGCACTACTAATTTCCTTACAAAAAAATTCAAAGGAGAATTAGGCAATGAATTCAATCCGTTGCAAATGCAAATCGGTGGCCTCGATGTGAACACGGATTATGAATATCGATTTATACTGAATGGTAAGCTATCCAATGCCAACGGTAAATTTCATACCAAAGATCTATGGCAATGGCGTAAACCACCACCTGATTTTAGCTTTTTGGTAGGCAGTTGTCATTACGGTAATGAACCCATGTACGATCGACCCGGCAAACCCTATGGCGGCGATAGCTCCATATTCGAAACAATGGCCAAAGAAAAAGCTGCTTTCATGCTCTGGACCGGTGATGAATGGTATACGCGTGAAGTAGACTATTTCAGCAAATGGGGACTTTGGTATCGGGCTCAATTTGCAAGAGCGATGCCCATCTTACAGCCATTTTTTAAATCCATGTCTCAATATGCAATGTGGGATGATCACGACTATGGACCCAATGATATCGGTATGAACTATGCTCTCAAAGAAGAAAGCCGAAAGATCTGGATGTCCTATTGGAATAATCCATCCTATGGTGAAAACAACCAGGGTACCTATACGACCGTAAACTGGGGCGATATCGATTTGTTTCTTACTGACGGAAGATGGTGGAGAAGTGACGATAGAATCCTGGACAGTATCGGTGGAAAGCCCAATCCTGATAAAGTAATGTTTGGCAAACAACAAATGGATTGGTTAAAGAATTCATTAGTATTCAGCAATGCGCCGTTTAAAATCATCGTCATGGGATCACAAGCTTTAAATCCTATTTCTTCTTTTGAACGGTTTCCAAGTTATCCGGCAGAATACTATGATCTGCTTGATTTCATTCAACGGCAAAAAATAAACGGAGTTTTGTTTTTTACCGGTGACCGGCATCATTCCGAAATCATTAAACTGGATAGACCGGGTACCTATCCATTGTATGATATTACCGTTTCTCCTTTGACATCGGGTACTCATTCATTTTCAGGTGCTGAAAAAAATAATCCTTATCGTGTGATCGGTGTGGATCAAAAGCAAAATTATGGTCGTATTTCTTTTAGCGGCAATCGTGGTGAACGTGTGATGAAAGTAGATTTGCTCGGTATCAAAGGGGAACCACTCGGTACATGGTCTGTATCAGAAAATGATCTCAAGACACCGAAGTAATGCTGAGAAGATTATTTTATTCTTTTCCTCCTTATGTTAGATTCTTAGTTCGCAGACTTTATTTTTTACCCTATGATTTATTTCACAAAAATGAATCCATTTGTCCGCCGCGTGGACTGATCTATACCGGAAGCGGAGATTTTATCCGCCAAGGCTTGCAATGGAAAGATTTTTTTATCCTTCATGGATTCAAACCAAATGATACATTCCTGGATATCGGCAGTGGTATCGGTCGCATTGCACTGGGTATAAAAGATTATCTCCACGGAGATTATGATGGCTTCGATGCCATTCGATATGGTGTAGAATGGTGTAAGAAAAACATCAGTTCAAAATATGCAAACTTTAAGTTTCAATACATACCATTATACAATGATTTATACAATTCAGAAGGCATCCGGGCCGCTGAATTTGTTTTTCCATATGATCATCATCTATTTGATTTTGCTTGTGCGATATCTGTATTTACCCATTTATTGCCCGACGAAACAAAGCAATATTTCGCTCAATTGGGTCGGGTTTTAAAACCATCGGGGATTGCCGTCCTTACTTTTTTTGTATTGGATGCAGAGAGTGAATCGAAAATGAACGAATCCGGTAACGATTTTACATTCCGTTATAAAATAGATGATCGATACAGTTTAATGAATGTTAAAGTAAAATCAGCTAACGTGGCTTATTCCCGAAAGTATATTATGTCTTTATTGACTGAAAATAACCTGGAATTGATACACGATGATCCCGGATCATGGTGTGGACGGAAAAATGATAATGAATTGGCTTTTCAGGACATATGGGTGGTAAAAAGTATAAAAAAATAAAATTGAGTTTTTATTTCTATCTAAGACATTGAAGCATTCATCCTGCCGACGGCACAACTCACATAGGATTTCGCTTTTGCCAACAGATTGTTATTTCCTTTTTCAGGATAACCCATATCTGCCAGTTTGCTCACGATGATGTCATGAGCATTTTCATCCACTGATGATACGGTTACGATTTCATGCTCAATATCCACATCTACTTTTTCAGTTCCCTTGATATTGGAAAGTGAAGATTGAATACTGCCGGCACAACCACCGCATTTTATATTTTCGACTTCAATTCTGTATTTCATGTTGACTGATTTAATGCGTTCTAAAGTTATTCGGGTATTGTTATATAATGAATGATCACGATTAGTCCGGAAGATGCTGATGATTAGTCATTCTAATACTTCTCCTTAATGTGACAGGATAGCCTTTAAACTATAATAGATGCCTGGATAAATAATGGTGGCATGGTTGGCATTTTTAATTTCCAGGTAATGGTAGTTTAATCCGGGTGGTCTTTGAAATGCCAGGTATTTTAAAAGCTCCAGATTGGGTTTGAATTGCACCGGTTGGTTGATGTCTTTTCTGCATTCAAATATTTCACCATGGTAATATTCATGCTGCTCCGTGGAAGTTTTTTCAATTTCCAGGTA
>CALMKY010000461.1 GCA_937867195.1 uncultured Saprospiraceae bacterium
AATCTTCCTTTATAATATAATTCGCCTTCATGCCAGTAAGCACGATGTCTTAAATGCGCTTCTCCGGTGTTTTTGCAGATGGATACATTGGGCATTTCAGCTTTGTGGTGTGTGCGTCTTTTGTTTTTTCTAGATCTAGAGATTCTAGTTTTTGGATTTGGCATGACTTAATCGATTTATCTTGTTAGTACTAATTTAATTGAATGTTTTGAAGATCTTTCCATAGGTCGTTGTCATCGTCGTGATGTGTTTCATACTCATTCAGTTTCTTCAACATGGTTTGATCGCAAGGTTTTCCTTTACAATCATATACATTGATGAGTGGCTTTGCGAGGCAAATCAGTTCGTAAACTACTTTGGCTGCATTCCATTCTGAAGCCTGAGAATCGAGATAGATGACTTCATCGCTGTCATCACCTTGTTCATCAAACTTGAGTATGATTTCATCCTGAATCTCAATCGGTAAGGATATCGCCACCAGGCAACGATCACAATTACATCTATAGGATCCTTGAATGTCAAAATCCACAATTGCCATATCTGTCCTCCGATCCAGGCTAATTTCTACTTGAAATAAACCTTCCTGGATGGGAGAATTTTCAAAATGACTGAAAAAGTCCTTTCCTGCTTCCATTTTGTAGACATGAGCACCCGGCTTAAGGCCGGTAAGTGGCACGGTAAATTCTTTCAATGCTTCCATGAAATGTTTTCCGATTTTAGGGACGCAAAGATAGTGATTAATGACGAAGTGGGCAAGTGACTAAGGTGGTTAGGTTTGTGAGTTATAGACTCGGCCCGGAGTAATTGGTTTAACTCGTAAACTGTCTATTTCTCAGTACTCAGCTTAAGTCTTACGATGGCATCCTTGATTTCGATTTTATCCGTATTTTTTTGCTTTTTGTATCCACGGCCTTCAGGGTCAATATCCTGATCAAAACCCGTGGCATTGGTGACAGCCTTATCTTTCATTTTGTCTACGATCCTATCCAGCCCCCCGAAAAGAGTAGCCGAAGATTTTTCTTTCCACCAGGTACCATTCATAGAAGTATTGAATTTGAATTCGTAGAAACCATCATCGGATTTTGCAATTTCTATATATTCATTATTATTTTGAGTTTCCCCCATATGGAACTCCATGCGGGGCGATTTGGTCTCGATAATATATTTAATGGCGGCAATTCCTTTGAATGTACCCAAGTCCTGCGCTTTTTTAAAATTATCTTTAGTATCCGGTTTATCAGCATTTACAATGAGATATTTACCTGGTTCATAAATAACGCCACCGTCCCAGCTTCCGATCCAGATCCGTAAGTTTTGATCAGGTTTGGAGGTACTTGCGGTAATATATCGATAACTGCCAAACTTGAGGTTTTGCGGGACAGCTTTCATTTCTTTGCCATCTACCATCATGGTCAGTGTGTGCTCTTTTTGTATTTGTGCAGGAAGGTAATAAGAAAGTACAACCAAAATTAAATTCGATATCGTTTTCATGATTTGTTTTGTTTGTGATAAAGTTATAAGTAATTCTAAATTAGCACGACAGAAAATTTATCTTCAAACACGAATCTAATGGTACGGGATCGAAGATTAAATTAAAAAGAATGGCTAAAATCGATATGATTAAAATTTATTTCTATTTAGAGAATAAACTATCTACGAATGCTCTTTTGTTGAAAATCTGCAGTTTATCCATCCCCTCTCCTACACCTATGTATTTAATGGGTATTTTAAATTGATCAGAGATGGCCAGGACAATTCCTCCTTTAGCCGTACCATCCAATTTTGTAAGTGCGATCGCTGTGACATCGGTCGCTTCAGAGAAATGTTTTGCCTGTTCGATCGCATTCTGGCCGGTGGTGGCATCGAGGGTGAGGAGCGTCGCATGCGGCGCCGCCGGATCGACCTTCTTGATGACGCGGATGATCTTTTCGAGTTCGCTCATCAGCTCGTCGCGGTTCTGCAGACGTCCCGCCGTGTCGATGATCAGGAGGTCCGAACCGGCCGCCTGCGCCTCGATCATAGCATCATATGCAAGCCCTGAGGCATCCGAGCCGGGGGCGCGCGCGATCACCGGGGCGCCGGTGCGGCGGCCCCAGACCTGCAATTGCTCGATGGCGGCGGCGCGGAAGGTGTCGCCGGCGGCCAGCATCACCGATTTTCCTTCGGCGCCGTAA
>CALMKY010000462.1 GCA_937867195.1 uncultured Saprospiraceae bacterium
ATGTCCAATACTTTATTAAATTTAGCCACGGTCTATTATGATCACTTATTTTTTTCAATAAACAAAACAGCAACGGCAGTACCATCACATAACTCACTAATGAAAAATCGATGCGACTCCCATACAAAAAACTCTTGAAAACGCCGACTTTATGTAACTGGGGAAAACGGTTCCATTGGGAAAGAATAAAAAAAGCCCGGCTCCATAGACAGACTAACATGAAGTAAAAAGTGAGTGCCAGATAAAACTTGAGGAAGGACTTCGTCACATTGTCATATATTAAAATTATTCCAATTTACTCATCACGAATTCAAGTTACGGTCTATGGACAATGTCCTGACGGTTTAATCCGTCCATACATCGTCCTTACGATTTCGTATTCTTTAATCCTGTCAGACAAGGAGCCATCACTAGTACTTATCAAAGACTTCGATCGTATTTCCGTAGTAATTGCATACATACATATGCTTACCTTGAATAAATACATCCGAGGGTTGAGAAAAATGTTCGGTCAAAATCTGCTTTAATTTACCCTTGAGATCATAGATCAATACTCGGTTGCCATTGTAGTCGGTAATCGCAATTTCATCATCGGTAACATAGAGGCCACCTGAAATATTGATACCATCCTTGTCTGCTATCGTCCTTATAAATTTTCCCTGAGTATCGTAGATCACCATTCGGTTATTGCGGGAGTCCGAAATATAGATTAAACCATTTCTCATTTGGACATCGGATGGGCCATTGAGTTGATTTTCGGCATTCCCCGGGACACCAAAGCTCATCACTTTACCGGCATTATTAAAATAGACCCGGTTTTTGAAATAATCCGTGATGACCAGCAGCTTTCCATCGATGCTGATGCCATAAGGAGTATCCAGCATTTCATTGGTCGGAATGGTATACATATCTTCCTGTCCCCCTATGCGACTGGCTACATGGGCATCGCTTTCTGCCACGACAAAAACACCCTCGTTGAGCATATTGAGGTATTTGGGCTTTCGCACATTCTTAAGAGCTTGCACCAGGCCGCCATCATAATTAAGCTTGTGCACTTCCGTCTTCAGTCCACTGCTGACATATAAATTATTACGATCACCCGTTATACTGTATGGGGAAACATTGGATAAAGGGAAAGATTTGCTCCAATGGTATGTGCCGGCAGCACCAGAACCCGAATTCTTACAATGAATAAAAATAAATAAAGCGAATAAGGTAAAGAACAACTTAATTTTCATGCCGATAGTACAGATTAGAAAGGCATAAAAGTAATTTGATTCATTCTTTTAGCGAGAGTACGGTCGCCGCTTAACCTATCTTTAACTCGATTTGGGCTTACTTTTAAAATCACTGGCAAAGAATTAATTATCAAGTGTTTGCCCAGATTTTAACACATTTAAGTAAGACAATTTTGTAAAATTAATAAACACAAACTTAAAACATCGTTAACATAGCATTAGCCAATGTTTGTACTGATAGTCCATATTTTTGTATGCGAAACCAAATAAAAATTTTCTGTATGCCTATCACAAAGAAGTATCTCAAATCAAACAAAGTTTGTAAAGTGACTTTCAAACTTGAAGCTGAGAAAGTACTGAAAGCAAAAAAAGTGGAATTACTGGGTTCATTCAATGAATGGAAACCATCCAAAGAAACAACCATGAGAAAATTAAAAGATGGTTCCTTCACCAAAACATTGGATCTCTCCACGGCCAGCGAATATCAGTTCAGATACAATGTAGACGGTAAAGCATGGGTCAACGAATCTCAATCAGATAACGAAGTTTATAATGGCTTCGGTGCTGAGACGAATAGCGTGATCGTCCTTTAATCAGACATTTAAGGTTTTTTTATTCATATTCATAAGCCTAGTAATAAAGATTACTGGGCTTTTTTAGTTTATGCAAGTTTAAAAATCGACTTGGAAAGCAATCACGGGCACCAAGTTGCCGCCTTTATATACTACATAGGTGGAATTGGTTTTGACGTCATAACCAACACCGGTAGCGTTGATATGATTCAATGTATTCTGAATATCCAGGCTGATGCTTCCGGAGCGCTTATTATGATTGTACCGATATTGCATCCTGGCATCCATTCTGTAATAATTGGGAATACGACCCGTATTGGTAGCATCCTTTAATGGTATATAACGTCCGGCGATTCTCGAGGCATCTACATCCAATGGAGAATACGGTGTATTACCGCTCCATAATATTCTTCCACCGATTTGAAATACTTTCCCGTTTTTAAGATCAAATTCTTTGCCGGAAGTAATCGAGCTGGTAAACCGCGAATCCCAATTGGTGCTATATGTTTTACCGCTTAAAGGATTAAAAG
>CALMKY010000463.1 GCA_937867195.1 uncultured Saprospiraceae bacterium
AACGCAACCTGTAATTAAGCCGGATTATGATTCGGTCAATAAATTAAAATGATCAGCACTGAAATCAGCTGTTCTCGGGCATATAACCGAGCAATTTAATTCCCTATTTTTGATTTCAAAATCAATTAAATGAAATCAATTTTATTTTCAATTTTAGTATTCATTTCCTTTTTCTCTTACTCTCAAACCAAATACCTCTACTCAGTAGATCTCACCAAAGCAGCGGATGATATGTTGTCGGTAGAATTGATGGCTCCCAAGATCGAATCAAAATCCATTTCTTTTTTCATGCCCAAGCTGGTCCCCGGCACTTACCGGTATAGTGATTATGGCAAATTTGTACACAATCTCAAAGCATTCGATGGTAAAGGAAAAGAATTGTCCGTCACGCACCCAAACGATAATGAATGGATCATCAAAAAATCTCATAAACTTTCAAAGATCACCTATACAATAGAAGACACGTGGGATAGTAAAATTGCCAACGAAGTCTACCTTATGTCGGGCACTACATTTGAAGATGGTAAAAACTTCTCGATCAATACTTGTGGAGTGTTTGGCTATTTAGATGGAATGAAAAAACTTCCCATCGAAGTGCATTTTACCAAGCCAAGTGGTTTCTATGCATCGAGCGGTGTCAAAGTAAGCAGGTCGGATGATGCTCACGATGTATTTAATTATCAAAATGTAGATCATTTCTACGATTCACCGGTCATGTTCTGTATTCCGGATACTACGATTGTCAAGGTAGGCGATGCGGAGGTATTGATTTCAGTGTATTCTCCTAAACATATGATGAAATCCAAATCGATCGCCGATCGGCTCACTCCGTTATTAAATGCTGCTAAAAAATATCTTGGCGGCAAACTACCGGTTGACAAATATGCATTCATCTATTATTTCAACGGGGAGCAGAGAATACAAATGACGTATGCCGGTGCCTGGGAACATTCCTATTCTTCATTTTACTCCATGCCCGAATTACCCGAATCCTATTTACTCAATCCAGTGATTGATATGTCATCGCATGAGTTTTTCCATATCATTACCCCCCTGACGATTTGTTCTAAAGAAATCAGGGAGTTTAATTTTAATCAGCCTGAATTATCCAAACATCTGTGGCTGTACGAAGGAAGTACTGAATACGATGCCCACCACGTGCAGGTTACCAATGGACTCAAAACTCCGGATCAGTTTTACAAAATCCTAGAGGGTAATATCAAGGCTTCCCGGGCACAATACAACGATACGTTACCCTTTACCGAAATGAGTAAAGAATGTGCCGGCAAGTATAAAAATCAATACAATAATGTCTATGTAAAAGGTATGTTGATTTCGGCGTGTATGGACATCCTCCTCCTGGATAAATCAGACGGAGCTTATACTATGAACCACCTGAAGCATGATTTGGGTGTTAAGTACGGAAAAGTAAATTACTTTAATGATGATGAATTATTCGGCGTGATTGAAAACATGACGTATCCTGAAATTCATCAATTTTTACAGACCTATGTGTCGGGTACTAAAGCTATTCCATATCAGGATATTTTAAGAATTGTAGGTGTCACCTATGACCCTGCCACCGGCCACGTGTCAGCTGATCCCAATGCAGATCCAAGACAGATCCGATTGCGCAATGCGTGGCTGGGTGTATGCAATAATTAATAAAATTTCATTCACTTATTATGACAATTAAATCATATTTAGTACTCAGTTTCATTCTTTTGAATGCAGTAGGCCATTCACAAAAATCACCGATCACACATGAAGCGATGTGGTCTCTTAAAAGAGTAGGTGTCCCTCAAATCAGTCCGGATGGATCCCAGGTCATATTCTCAGTACTGGAACCATCCTATATCGAAAATGACCAAATATCCGATATCTGGATAGCTTTTACCAATGGTTCCAAACAACCTAGACGTCTTACCTGGGGTAAATCTTCCGAGTCAGGATATCAGTGGTCACCCGACGGTAGCTTCATTGCCTTCTCTGCAAAACGTGACAATGATGAAGCCAATCAAATCTATATAATGAGTATGCAAGACGGCGGAGAAGCCCATCGCATGACTTCCTTATCTACCGGTGCATCCAATCCGCAATGGAGTCCCGATGGCAAATCAATTTTATTCACAAGCAATGTATATCCAACATCCTTTGCAGACAGTACAAGTAAACGGATAGCCGAAGAAAAGAAAAAAATAAAATACAAAGCAAGAGTCTACACTTCATTTCCTGTAAGAGATTTTGATCATTGGATCGATGAGAAAGTACCACATTTATTTGTTCAGTCTGTGACTGAAGGAAGTGTTGCTAAAGATCTATTCACCAATGTACCGATGGTAATGAGTGCCGGTTTTAAACTCGGGAGTGCTACCTGGTCACCAGACAGTCGTGAAATTATATTTTCTGCCTCGGAAGATTTTAATACATCTGCCTTTCAAGAGCCCACCAGCAATTTATATCATTTGAATGTGAATGGTGGAAATGCAACCAAAATTACCAATGATGGTTTTGATTATGGATCTCCCCAGTTCAGCAAAGATGGAAATTATTTATATGCTTTGA
>CALMKY010000464.1 GCA_937867195.1 uncultured Saprospiraceae bacterium
GCTCTCAGACCGGCGCTATGCGCCGGCGATGAGCGTCGGCGAGGCGGTCGCGGAGTACCGCCATTTTGAACTGGCGGCTCAAAAGTGTTTTATTACTCAGTCGACTCTGAGCACCATGATTTCCAAATTTGAAGATGAGATTGGAATCCGGATTTTTGATCGTAACAAAAAGCCCGTAGAGATTTCGAATGAAGGCCTTCTCATCCTGGAGCAAATAAAAATAATCGTCAACCAGGTAAGTCAATTGGACGAATTGGTCAACGAAGTGAAAGGCGAAATCAAGGGAAATATCCGGTTAGCAATTATTCCTACCGTATCTCCCTATTTGCTTCCATTATTCTTACCGTCTCTTGCCAGAAAATATCCTTTGTTTAAACTGGAAGTCAGAGAGCAAACCACTAATGAAATCATAAGACAAATCAAATCCAGGGACCTGGATATCGGTATCGCCTCGATCCCACTTCAGGAGAAAGAGCTTATCGAAATCGAATTGTACCAGGAGCCATTTGTATTGTATGATGGCAGGGGCGTTAAAAAAACGAATGCGCACGTTCATCTTCTCGATGTCCAAAATCTATGGTTGATGGAAGAAGGTCATTGCATGCGGACACAGGTGTTAAGCATCTGTGACCTTAAAAAGAAAAAAAACGCTCCGGTTAAAAACATCGACTTCAAAGCTGGTTCCATAGAGAGCTTGCTTAATTTTGTCAAGGTACATAAAGGTACCACCTTATTGCCCTACTTGTCTACCCTTAAGCTAAATAAAGAGGATACCAGACATGTCAGGCAATTTGCAACGCCGATCCCCATGAGATCGATCGGTATGATCGTGCATAGGCATTTCGTAAAGAAAAAAGCACTTGGCTTATTTAAAAATCATATTTTGGCTTCGGTAGGCCCAGTACTGGAATTAATGAATAAAAAAGGGATGCTGATAAAACCAATTTGATTGAAATGTCAAAGTCATTGAATGCCATTAAGAATATAGTCAGTCATGGGGATCAAGGCGTAAGGATTACAAAAGCCCAGCCCTTTATTATTCACATTGATCAAATTAAAACTTAATCAGTATGAATTTAAGATTATCAATAATCCCTCTGGCATTCATTCTGAGTTTGGGATTCAATAAATATGCCCTTCCAAAATTACCGGGTCGGCCGGTGATTCAATTAAAAATAGCGCAAGTCGATAAAATGCCTTTTTTCCCTCAGCCGTATGCCTATCGTGACTGGAAAAAAACAGCAATTGATTTTGACAAATATGTCTTTGATTTTAACCAGACAGGAGCCAATCTTCCATTTATCTGGTGGGATACAGCCAAAAGAAATTTTAATGATACTACGTTTGGCTTATATACCGCGATCGGAGATGTCAGAATGGGACCCGATATCAATCACGGAGAAAATCATGAATCGCTGGGTGCTTTTGGAGCTTTATTGGGTGCTTCCCTGGTGGGTATAGATAAAAGCAATCAACAAGGTCATGATTTTATTAAGATGATGCGCAATTATTTTAATAAAGATAACGGATGGAATGTCGTGATGAATTTTACGAATGAAGGTGCACACGTCGGAGGAGGATATGGTAACGATTTTTGGTATGAAGTTCATAATAATGTTTTGTTCTGGTGCCTGGCTGACCTCTATCCCGGCACGCAGGATTTTGAAAATATTCAGAGGACCATCGCCGATCAGTTTTATAGGTCTGATTCGGTGATGAAAAATGGATACAGCTTTTCTTATTTTGATTTTAAGAATATGAAAGGAGGGATTAACAATATTCCTGCCCAGGAAGATGTTGCCGGCGGTTATGCATTCATACTATATTCTGCCTGGATAAAATTCAGGAATCCTAAATATTTAAAGGCGGCAAGACATGCGATCGATATCTTGTATCATCAAAAGGAAAATAGATTTTATGAAGCCATGATGCCCTTTGCTGCTTTGATCGCGGCACGACTCAATGCCGAAACTGGAGATCATTATGAAATACAACGATTTTTAGACTGGACTTTTAATGGGACAGCAGTTGGAAGAGAAGGCTGGGGCGTGATCGCAGATCGCTGGGGTGGTTATGATGTAAGTGGTTTGGCGGGAAGTACGGTGCACAATGGTGGTTATGGTTTTTTAATGAATACTTTTGACTTGATGCTTCCATTATCAGCATTGGTAAGGTATGATCAGCGGTATGCTACTGCATTCGGAAAATGGATATTAAATGCGAGCAATGCCGCCAGATTTTGTTACCCCGATGAATTGCCTGATTCACTTCAAGCGTTGCCTCAGTTTAAATCACTTACTCAACATGTCATTGCATACGAGGGCATTATTAAAGAATCAACTTATAAAGAGTTTAAAGGCAAGTCGCCGTTTGCACAGGGCGATGGTCCTTTATGGGTTCATGACAATCCACCCCAGACTATGTTTTCAGTTTATGGTAGTGGACACGTAGGCATATTTGGTAGCACAATAAAAGCGACCCATATTCCGTGGATTTTGGAAATTGATTGTACTAAAACCGATTTTTACAAAAACGTTTCATCCTATCCGACGCTGTTGTATTATAATCCATATCCTGAAAAGAAAGAAATAATAGTGGATGGTTCTAATGAAGCAATGGATATCTATGATTCCACCCATCAAAAATTGATTGCCAAGGGTGTAAAAGGCGATTTTACCATCTTCTTAGACCCACAAGCTGCAACGATCATCGTCAAAGTGCCATCCGGTAAAAAATGGCATGTCAGGAATCATACATTGATGGTTGATCATGTAGCGATTGATTTCCGATATGGCTTGTAGTCTATCTGATGCAAGGCATGAATTTCCCTATTATTTAACGAATCATAGCCACCGGCATATTCGGATTATAACGACCGTCGATTAAAGGGTTTTGAACATTTTGAGTATACGATTTGACATTGCTTGAAATATAATTATACAACTCCTGAACTGTTACTATTTTATTATGATCTGCATCGGCTTCACCCCTCAATGCATTCATGAGGTAGTGACTGAAGATACCCTGGCGT
>CALMKY010000465.1 GCA_937867195.1 uncultured Saprospiraceae bacterium
TTTAAAAAAGGCGCGCCTGGTGGATCTTGTCAAGTTTAAAAAATAATTACATCGATAGCGCCATTCAAAGCAAAGACGAACAAATCCAGGTCGCCGGCTTACGAATGGCAAGGATTGCAGGTAAAGTGCAAACCAGCAGTGCAGTCGACCAATTAATCAAAAAAGAATCATCACCCCAGGTGCTCAGGGAATGTGCGGTGGCTGTCTCACATCAGGATATCAAAGACCGGGTCATCAATGCAAAAAAACTAATTGATTTATATCAGGGCCAGGACAGATGGATGCTTGAAGCCATCGGAATCGCTGCCAATGGAGTCTGGGATCAAATCATCCCATTTTGGTTGGAATCCAATAAAGAATTTCAAAATATAACAGCCAAAGAAATATTGTGGAGATCCAGGTCTGCTGCTTCTCTACCCTACCTTGCAAAATTTGTCAAGGATGAGACCATGAATATTAAAGATCGAATGCATTACCTGCGGTCATTTGATTTTATCGAGGCCCCGGATAAAAATCTCATTCTAATTAAAATACTGGCTTCGATTAAAGATTCCACCATCGCTTCTTTACTGGTCAGGTCCCTGGAGGTGGTAACTACCAAGAAAGATAAATTGTCTGTTTCCATCGTAAAAGAATGGATGGATAAATCAAATGATGCAAACTTCCTCGATCTGCAGGAGAAATTTAATTTATCCGATGAATCAATGCGCATGGACTCCATATTACTTACGGCTAAAGATCCGTCCCTCAGAAATCGGGCGGCGAAATGGATCATCAAGTCAGGTAAGCTAACCAATATCAAGTCATTATTTTCCAAATCCGGTGAAAATCAAAAATTAAACCTGATTTCTGCAATAGGTAATATCGGCTCTGCTGAAACGTTGGATTTGCTTTCTTCCCTAACCAACCAAAAAACAAACTCTGAACCTATCATCCGGGAAGCTTATAAGCAATTGGGTCATTCGTGGGGTGGAGAAGAATATGTGATCAAGATGGCGACTTTGGATAAAATACCGGCTCAATATCTATCGCTTGCAATGGATGGCCCTTCGCATGCCTGGCGGATACCCATCCGAAACAAAGCGGCAGAATTTTTAAAGCAACCGGATATGGCTACTCCATCGATAAATGTGCATAACATTCTTGAGGGAAGCGGAAATATTGAAAATGGCAAAGCTGTATTTATCAAAACATGCAGTACATGTCACAGGATCGGTGATCAGGGCATGGCATTTGGTCCTTCCCTTGACGAGATTGGTTCTAAATATGGTAAAGATGGCATACTGACCTCGATACTAGAACCCAGTAAATCAATCAATAATGGATATGAAGGAATCCAAATCATTACAAAGGATGGAGGAGTTTATGTAGGAATCAAATCAAATGAAACAACCGACCGGGTTGTATTAAGCAACCAAGGAGGTACTACTCAATCCATTGAAAAGAAGACGATCAAGGAAACTATAAAAATCAATCAATCCCTGATGACTCCCGGCTTAGCAAATACATTAAACGAAACAGAATTAATCGACCTGATTGAATTTTTAAGCAATTTGAAGAAAAAATAAATGCGGCTAATTGCGTTGGTTCTTTATTTCAAACAGATAATTTCCTGACCCTAATGAAAATTTGACTCGTCCTTGATCGGCCATCGCATTTTTTAAAAAGAGTTTCATATATTTTATTTGGCTTGATGTCTGCGAGGTGATCTGTCGGCAAGAATCCTATGTAATTTAATGGATAGTAATACCAGCTAAACCTTGGAGGCGAACCAACAACAAAACAAAAAAAATTATAAGCCTAATCACGCGTGGTTGATTAAACATAAATTTAATGAACAAAAAAAATCAGACGACCGGTCCTACTGAATCCATTTAGTAATGATCAATGCCATGATGATCAGGGAGATTAAATGATAGCTGACATTGATAATGAATAATTTCCATGATTTTCTTTCCCAGGCTACCCTTCCTAATTCAGTCGGCACGTAAAAACCTACGCAAGTAAATACCGCAGCTGAAATCGCGTTGGCAATCCAGGGAGCATCTTTCGTACCGGGTACAAATTGCCATGCTGCAATATTATGGGTGAATACATAGGATAAAAGTAATAACCCGATGAATTGCATGACCAGGCTTTTTACCATAAATCCGGGCTCCGGCTTCTGATTCATATCGAAGCCCATTTCTTTAGCCCAGGTTTTGCCAAACAATGCGGTATACCAAATTGCAGAAAATACAAATCCGGCGATCGCAGCCACGAGGATGGCTGTGTAACTAATATTAAGTGACATATTCTAATGGTTTTGAGATTTGAAATTAAAAAGAATTTGAAATTGTAATGATTTTTTATATCAGGTAAATTCACTTTTGAGTTTGCTCCTAAATTTTAACTTTTCGTTTTATTCCCTGTCGTCCCAAATCCGATACCAGTCTAGATGTGCTATTTCTTTGCATAGGAATCTTATCTTTGTGCCCGTTTATAAACATAACTCATAGCACAAAGTCAACTTTATGGTTTTATTCTTACTGATTGGGTACATCCTGTTTAGCGTTGGTATGTATTTCGTATTCCCCAAATGCGGAGTTGAAGCATGGAAAGGAATCACTCCCGGTCTCAATTTATTTGAATTTGCAGGTATTGTCGGGCGCAAAAAATCACATGCCTGGTGGATGTTCTTCCCTATTGTCAATATATTTATTTTTTCAGCTTTGATAATTGATTTGGCCAGATCTTTTGGCAAACATTCATTTTGGCAACATGTATTGGCAGTGGTAGGCGCACCTTTTTATTCTATCTGGTTAGGATTGAATAAAGAAAATACATTCGAGGGAGCTATTTTGCCAAAAGAACACGAATATTTTGCAAAACTGAAAGAAGCGCATGAAAAAAATGATAATAAAACCGTTAACAGGCTTCAATCCAATTCGGTATTCAAGAAGAGCCCCGTGAGAGAATGGGCTGAGTCCATCATTTTTGCTGTATTTGCCGCTGCTTTTATCAGAATGTTTCTGATCGAAGCGTATATGATTCCTACCTCCTCCATGGAAGGAAGTTTAAAAGTAGGCGACTTTTTATTCGTAAGCAAAGCGCATTATGGAGTACGATTGCCTCAGACTTTTATCATGCTACCATTATTGCACAATAGGATACCTTTTCTCAATACGGAATCGTACATCGCGAATCCCCATTTTGGATACCACAGACTACCTAAACTGCAGGAAGTACAGAGATTCGAGCCATTTGTATTCAACTGGCCGGTAGGGGATAGTGTATATCTGAGCCCGGAGCGATCGTTTACTGCCGATCAGGTCAGAAGAAATCCGGGTATTAAATCTTTAATCGGAGATGCAGAATTGATCGTAAGACCCGTAGATAAAAAAGATCACTACATCAAACGATGTGTTGGTTTACCGGGAGATTCCATTAAGATAGTGAACAGGCAATTGTATGTAAACAATATTGCAGCGCCGAATGCGACGCACCAACAGTTTCTGTACAATGTGATGTCACCCACCAATCAAATCAATCCCAGGCTGATGGACCGACTTGGAGTAAATCTTAAAGAAAGCTATCCGAATCAATCCCTTTATTTCTTAGACAGTGTTCAGGTGCGAAAGATTAAAGCTATGGATACCGGGATGATCATCAGGGTATATCCGCAGGATCACCGCAATGATTTATTCCCATTTGACACGCCTCTCTCTCAAAACTGGACCGTGGACAATTATGGGCCTATCTATATTCCTAAAGCAGGTACCACCACCCCTTTAAATCTGGAAAATCTATCAACGTACTCTCGCATCATCTCGGTATATGAACATAACAAACTTGATCTGAGAGACGGTAAAATTTATATCAATGATCAAGAATCCACCAGCTATACCTTCAAAATGAATTATTACTGGGCCATGGGAGACAATCGCCACAATAGTGAAGATTCCCGTGCGTGGGGATTTGTACCGGAAGACCACATTGTAGGTAAACCTTTATTTATATGGTTTAGTACCAAAAACGGTGCTATTAAAAATGGCATTAATTGGGATAGATTGTTCACCAGTGCCAATAAAAAATGAAGAGCCGAATAACTATTTTATGGACTTTAGTTTTCGTACGTGTTCTTTTGAACGCACAACCGCCCAGTCAGATCTATGTGTTTGATCTATTACAAGGTGAAAGCATGCACATCGCTAACCCAAGGATGGTGACGGCATACAATCCTTCAGGGTACAACAATCAGCCTTATTTTATTAATGAAAACGAATTATTGGTTTCCAGCCTGGTGTCCCCGGCTAAAACCACGGACATCTATTTACTCAATCTGGCAAACAACACAAAACAACAAATTACCGCAACGGCTGTTTCAGAATATTCACCAACGCTGACTCCTAGCAAAAACTTGATTTCATGTGTGCGGGTAGACGATCCTGCAACAGCCGAGCAGCATCTCTATATCTACGAGTTAAAAGGTCAAGGTAACATCACGAAACTCTTACCGGATATTAAAAACGTTGGATACCATACCTGGTTGACAGAAAAAGATGTTGCTTTGTTTTTAGTCAACAAACCAAATCAACTTGCCTTAGTCAATACCGATTCAAAAGACCCATTGATTTTCACATCCGATGTCGGCCGGTGCCTCACCGTCAATGCCAGAGGGAATCTGGTCTACGTACACAAACTCACCGAAAAAGACTGGTATATTAAAGAATATGATGAAGCCAATCACAGAGCCACCATCATCAGTGAAACGTACCCGGGTTCAGAAGATTTTGCATTGGCACCCAATGGAAATATCATCATGGGAAAAGGTTCTAAATTGTTTTATACTCTTCCGGGCACGAATACCTGGCAAGAGATCGGTGACCTGAAATACTTTGGCATTCAAAATATCAGCAGACTTGCGGTAAAAGGAAAACATATTGCATTGGTAAACAATCCAATACCATGAGAATGGTTGCATTTCTTTTCCTGATGTGTATCGCCCATGCCCTTGGAGGTCAGGTGGTATCCTATAAACAGATGATCAAAGCATTTAGATCAGCTGAATGGCAATCTTTGATTCATGATCCAAGAACAAAATTACCGGCAAGCGATAGTATCTTTTTGAGGTATTACGATACAAAAGAAAGCAATAAAGTCTATTGTGCTTTTACTGCTATTCAAGATCAAACGATCCTCGAGATCCCCACCTACAATGGCCAAATGAAAACCTATAAGAAGTATGGTAAGATCTCCTTTACATGGGATAAAAAACCAGTAAACCTGATTGCATATCAATCGGTACGCACGAGCCCGGGTGGCAATAAATTCAGTAACTATTTATTTATCCCCTTTAAAGATAAAACCACAGGGGATCAAACCTATGCTGGTGGAAGATATGTCGAAGTCTTTCCTGAACAAATTAAAGACGGTCATCTTATTCTTGACCTGAATAAAGTTTACAATCCCTGGTGTGCATACAGTGATGGCTATTCCTGTCCGATCCCGCCAAGTGAAAACACTTTAAATGTTGCCATCACAGCCGGAGAAAAGAAATTTGCGAAAGCACATTGATCTGCTTCCGGTTGAATACCTTGAGAGCATTATTCAACTTCGTCCATTAAACTGTGTAAATTAGGATACGCTCTTCCTCTTATTGAATTAAATCTTTTAGGAGATATCCATTTGCCATCCACAATATCTTCCTCCGTTTGCAATATTATTTTCATCTGTTCAGATTTCATCTTAAACCAGGCCGTGTGCTTCAATATCAATTTATTATTTTCCATATACACGTGATATGTATCGGGCAATTTTGAAACGATTTTGGCGTCAATGCCTACTTCTTCTTTCACTTCCCGGATGGCCGCCTGCTTAAAACTTTCACCCTTGTCTAATTTCCCCTTTGGCAAATCCCACCACCCCCTCCTGTGAATAAACAGATATTTACCCTCATTATTTTTTATCATGCCTCCTGCTGCCAGGACCAGTTTCGACTTTAATAAAACTGTTTCCCATGCCGTAAAGGGTCGGTCAGTTAAAAGGATTACCGGTACTTTGAGCACACCCTTGATCATTGCATGTAATAGTTCATGGGTGCGTTTTCCCGATTTAAAATCTTCCAGATAACCAATCTCGAAATCTGACAAATCCAGTTTCCTGACATCGCTCCGTTTCATAAAAACCATCCAAGCCTGATTGGCCCATATTTTATATTTTTGCGAACTTAATTTCATGATAGACTCAAAATTTATAGCAAGTGAATTATTGCAAATAAAAGCAATAAAATTAAGTCCACAAAAACCATTTACATGGGCTTCCGGACTCAAGTCCCCTATTTATTGTGATAACCGTGCTGTCCTTTCATATCCTGAGCTCCGTTCTCAGATTATTGATTCTTATATAAATATTTCAAAACAATTTACCCCGTTTGATATCATTGCAGGAGTAGCAACCGCAGGAATTGCTCATGGTGCATTGATTGCTGACCGGATGGAATTGCCTATGATTTACATTCGTGCTGAAGCCAAAAAGCACGGCCTTGGTAATCAGATTGAAGGACATTATGAACCAGGCCTGACCGCTCTGGTAATAGAAGATTTACTATCAACGGGTGGCAGTTCTCTTAAAGCTGTAGAAGCGTTCCGGGAAGCAGGAGGAGTCGTCGCCGGCGTACTCGCAATCTTTACGTACGGATTCGCAGCTTGTCAGAAAGCATTCGACGATGCCGGTTGTAGGTTTGCCACCCTGACAGATTATCCTACTCTTATCCACGTAGCCCTGGAAAATGGATACATCGATGCATCCGAGATGCAAATGCTATCTAGCTGGAATCAAGATCCGGTAGCCTGGTCGGCGCAACATGCACATCAATAAACTTAATTAATAAAAGTCATTTAACCCAAACTGAAAAATGTCTAATGCTCAAGAATTTTTGAAGACTTATATCAACAATCCTTCTCCCACCGGCTATGAAGCAAAGGGTCAACAACTCTGGCTGGAATATCTAAAGCCATATGTAGATCAATGGGATATCGATGATTACGGATCAGCCTATGCCATCATCAATCCGGAAAAAGACTATAAAGTGGTGATCGAAGCACATGCTGATGAAATATCCTGGTTTGTAAATTACATAACTGATAATGGACTCATTCACGTCATTCGCAATGGCGGATCCGATCATCAAATAGCACCCGGGAAGCGAGTGAATATTCAGACCGACCAGGGAATCGTCAGAGGAATATTTGGTTGGCCGGCCATCCACGTGCGAAAAGGCGATGCAGATGACCCTAAAACCACCGTCGATAATCTTTTTGTAGATGTGGGAGCCAAAGACAAAGCAGAAACAGAAAAAATGGGAATCCATGTAGGATGTGTCATGACCTATGAAGATGATTTTTTTGTACTAAATGAAAATTATTACGTAGGTCGTGCGTTGGATAACCGGCTCGGAGGCTTTTGCATAGCAGAAGTGGCCCGCCGCATTAAAGAGCAAAATATATCATTGCCCTATTCTCTTTACGTGGTCAATGCAGTCCAGGAAGAAATCGGATTGCGGGGAGCCGAAATGATAGCTCATCGGATCAAACCCAATGCTGCTATCATCATCGATGTTACTCACGATACCTCCACACCTCATATGAATAAGAAAAAAGACGGAGAATGCAAATGCGGTGATGGACCCGCGGTCACTCATGCTCCGGCAGTACATCAAAAACTTTTACGCATCGTGACCGATACGGCAAAAGAAAAAAATATTCCTTTCCAGCGACAAGCATCCTCCAGATCGACCGGCACCGATACCGATGCTTTTGCCTATTCCAATCATGGAGTGCCCTCCGTACTGATATCGATTCCATTGAGATATATGCATACGACTGTTGAAATGGCTCATAAACAGGATGTAGAAAATGTAATCCAGTTGATTTTGGATTCATTACAGAAAATAGAAGCCAACCATAACTTTAAGTATTTTTGATGAATTGCGGAATTGAAAAACTGTCCAATTGAATTGCCAGGCGATTCTACCATTCAACAATTTTGCAATTCGTCAATAAAACATATATTTGTCTGATGCAAGAGGTACTCAATCGCATCCGCATCATTTTTTACCGATATCATGATAAAGGCCTGGAAATTTTTCTTGTCAGGGATAAAGATGATCAATGGAGGTTGCCTTCCGGTCAATCAAACGATAGCTTTCGCTTTTTTAATCGTGCAGGCAAAATGATTGAACTGGAAGCGGATCAGGTCGAAGAATTTAAAAACCTGGCCATGGAAGCGGATTGGCACGATATACCCTCTATTCGCGGATTGATCAAACACGACATAAAGCGTGTAGAAGAAGAAATCATCAAATTGGAAGAAGGTAGTTACATAGCTGCTAAAGAAGCTTTCAAAAAAGTATTACCACATGAATATGCTATCCTGAAAGAATTAAAGGATATTTTATTCGACCGGAATCTTACGATCAATATTTGATATCGTTCTTAGTTTTGAGATCCGGTATTCAATGTAATTTCGCTATTCAATTTTAATTAAACTATTTATGTCATACCATCCAATCGGTACTACGGATTTCCATTTTGCACCGGATCAAAAAGTATACAAAGGAAAGGTGCGAGAAGTCTATATGGTTGGAGAAAAATTGATCTCGATAGCCAGTGACCGCATCAGTGCTTTTGATCATATATTGCCAAGATTGATTCCGTACAAGGGTCAGGTATTAAACCAGGTAGCTGCCCATTTTCTCAATGCCACAAAAGATCTGGTACCCAACTGGCTGGAGAGCACACCACATCCTAATGTATCCATCGGCAAGCGATGTGATCCTATCAAAATCGAACTGGTAGTACGCGGTTATCTTGCCGGTCATGCCTGGCGGGAATACAAATCCGGTAAAAGAATGATCTGTGGAGAGGTCATGCCCGATGGACTAAAAGAATCTGATCGTTTCCCTAAGCCACTCATCACGCCGACAACAAAAGCGGATGAAGGACACGATGAGGAAGAGCAGGGCGCTGATGTCGTAGGCGATGGCGAGGACGGGGGCGATGGGCAGGGGCAGCAGCTCGACGCCGAGTGCCTCTAGCTTCTTGACCTTGGTCGCATCCGCGCTTGGGCGCACCAAGGCTCCAACCTTTTTCCCGTGTCTGACTAGCCGTTCGCAAACTTCGCTGCCGACCGCACCGGTCGCGCGGCCGCCGAGCTCGTAGAAGCGCAGCAGCCCTTCTTCGGCGAGCAGACCGTGCACGGCTTCGCAGCCGACGCAGCAGAACTGCGAACTACGCCGTTCGCCCGGCACCGGTAGGCCACAGTGCGTACACCGGGCGATTTCCTTCGCGACCTGGGTCGCGTCCTCCGCTGAAATGCGGGGGCGCGACGGTTGTTCCGTCGCAGAGTCCAGGAGGCGTAGCCTCACGACCGTGCAATGACCCCCTTGTTCGAGAGTTTCGTTTTCGGTGCCGCCAACTCGGTCCACTGTGCGTGCATGTGCGGGCCTCTCGCTCTCGCCGCGCCGCATCACCGTCTCGACGGCGGGGATGGTGCCGGGTGGCGGGTAGCGGCGCGCCAGGCCGGCATTCACCAGGCGGCGCAGGTGGCTCGTGGGGGTGAGGCCGGGCGGGACGATTTCCTCGGGATATTCGTAGCGCAGGCTATCGAGGGCGAAGGTGCAGCGGGCAGCCACGGCGAGGGTCTCCGCCAGCCAGGCGGGTGGATGACGCAGGGCGAGGACCTCACGGGGCTGGAGGTGGCGTTCGCCGTTGGCGGCCAGGCGGTAGCCCGCGTCGTCGAGGGGCCTGCGGTGGCGCAGGGCGGTAAGGACGTCGGCCAGGCGGCGGCGCTCGGGGGCAT
>CALMKY010000466.1 GCA_937867195.1 uncultured Saprospiraceae bacterium
CCTTACTGCTGCCTCCCGTAGGAGTCGGGTCCGTGTCTCAGTACCCGTGTGGGGGATCATGCTCTCACACCCCCTACTGATCATCGTCTTGGTGAGCCGTTACCTCTCCAACTAACTAATCAGCCGCACATCCATCCTTTACCTCCCGAAGAATTTATTATAAAAATCATGCGATCTCTATATACTATGGGGGGTTACTCCCAGTTTCCCAAGGCTATCCCCCAGTAAAGGGCAGGTTATGTACGTGTTACTCACCCGTGCGCCACTCGCCATCAATTATATTGCTATAATCATGCTGCCGTTCGACTTGCATGTATTAAGCCTCCCGCTAGCGTTCATCCTGAGCCAGGATCAAACTCTCCATTGTCATGACTCATTCACATTTCGATTTGTACCTTTCCTTCCTCTTTCTCCCTACTTGTCAATGAACTTCTGCTTTGTCTGAGAACTTTTTTCTCATCTCCCCGCCTTTCTTTCAATTGCGGGACGCAAAGATACTACTTATTTTCGGTTTGTCAATACTTTCCGAAAAAAATTTTTCTTTTTTATTCAGATTTTTCTGAATCCGAATTTTCTATTGAAGTCGTTGAATTACCAGAATTTGATACTTCATTACTTCCGGTTTCATTAGATGTCGTCGCCGTATTCGTCTTTTTCAATTTATCTTGAATCGCACTGAAACCAGCTAATTCACCCAATGTGGTTTTTTCATTTTTAGTATTTAAAGCTTTTGCTGCTTTGGAAATCATTTTCTTCTCCGATTCCTCGGTTGATTCCGCAGCTTTCACCGCTTTATTGGCTTCTTTCTTAATATCTTCCAGATACCTTGAATGGGAAACCAAAATTCTCTTATCGTCTCTGTTAAACTCTATGACTTTAAAAGTAAGCACATTGTCGACATCTGCATAAGATCCATTATCTTTCTTAATGTGCTTTTGAGGAGCATATGCTTCTAAACCATATGGTAATAATACAACCGCTCCACCTTTATCATCTTTTCGAATGACCGTTGCTTCATGATAAGACCCTACCGGGAATACATTTTCGAATGTATCCCATGGGTTTTCTTCCACTTGCTTATGACCTAACGACAGCTTCCTGTTATCTTTGTCAATATCGAGTACCTGTACATCAATTTTATCACCAATGTTGATAAATTCAGATGGATGTGAAAATCTCTTGGTCCAGGATAAATCACTGATGTGGATCATTCCACCGATGCCATCTCCCAATTCAACAAATACACCGTATGGGGTAAGATTTTTTACCATTCCGGTATGCTTGCTGTTGACAGGGTATTGCTCTTCTATTTTTGACCATGGATCCTGGGAAAGTTGCTTTAAACTCAAAGACATCTTCCTTTCATCCTTGTCTATCGTCACTACTTTGGCATCAAATTCCTGACCCATTTGGAAAAACTCTCTGGCGTTCACCGGTTGATTAGACCATGAAACTTCAGATACGTGGATCAAACCTTCAATACCCGGATTGATTTCTAAGAAAGCTCCATAATCCTCAATGTTTACGATCTTTCCATGAACTGTATCTCCTTCTTTTACAGTTTCACCCAAAACATCCCAAGGATGCGGTTGCAACTGTTTAAGACCTAAAGAAATTCTCTTTTTATTTTCATCAAAATCAAGAACGACGACGTTCAGCTTTTGATTCATGCTCAGTACTTCATTGGGATGATTCACTCTGCCCCAGGAAATATCTGTAATGTATAATAAACCATCCACACCTCCCAGATCCATGAATGCTCCAAAGTCAGTAATATTTTTCACCTGTCCTTCGAGTACCTGACCTTTTTCAAGACCGGATATAATAGCGTCTCTTTGCTCTGCGAGATCTGATTCAATCAAAGCTTTGTGAGAAATAACCGCATTCTTAATGACTTCGTTGATTTTAACCACTTTGAATTCCATGGTCTTGCCAACGTATTGGTCATAATCCGTAATCGGTTTAATATCAATCTGAGAACCGGGAAGGAAAGTTTCCAAACCGTTTGCATCCACAATAAGTCCACCCTTGGTCTTACTGATGACGGTACCTTTAATAATGGTACCGTTGTTGAATGAGTCAACCAAGGATTCCCAGGCTTTGAAAAGTTTAGCTTTTTTTCGAGAAAGAACTAATTGGCCTTTCGCATTCTCCTGAGTCTCTACATATACATCAACTTCGTCACCTACTTTAAGGTCGGTAATATCTTTAAACTCATCGTACGGAATCATTCCGTCTGATTTGAAATTGATATCCAATACCACATCGTTACCGTGCATGGAGGAAACACGACCTTTTATGATTTCATGGTCACCCAATGTAGTCAATGTGGTTGCGTATTTTCCCAATAAATCTTTCTTTTCTTCAGGTGTATAGTAACGTGTGTTTCTATTTCCTGCAGACCAGTTAAAATCATCGTGGGCGGTACCCACTTCTACTGGAGCAGATTCCATGACCAATTCCAACTCTTCGGTTGGCTCCGGTTCAATGGCTTCTTCTTCAGAAACAACCTCTTTTACCGAAGAAACCTCTTCTTCAGGGAGATTGATATTTTCGTCCAGATCCTGGACTTCATCTTTATTTTCCAGCATGATTGATAGAAGATTTTAGATAATTACCTTTAAAGCGGGGCAAAATTACACGATTATTCCAAATTAGCAATAGGTATATTAAAGTTTGTTAGATATTGAAACCAAGAATCTCAGGAAAATTATATTAAATAATTAATTTATGAATTTACTATCTGATCATTAATATTCTATACATTAAAATAATTACATATGCTTTGAATTATTTTATTCATTAATGATTTGTAAATGACTCTATATAATTTAGGTAATATGACCTACATCGAATCCCCGCATTTGTTTAATCTTTTCAAAACGCTGAAAATCATCGAGTCATGGTGTTAATTTGCATCAATTAACCTGCCTGATCCCGTGACTGAATAATCTAAAAATGGATTGCCGATAAAATAAACATTTCCTGACCCCCTCAATCTCACAATTAAATTATTTGCCACATTAACCTCCACCTGATTACTCCCAAAATGATTTAAACGCATTTTATAAGTCACCAAATTATAAGCATAGATTCTCCCTGATCCATCTATTTCGATATCATGGTTATCGGCATATCCCCTGAGTCTGAGATCACCCGAACCGTCCAGGCGGGTGGTCAGTCGTTCTACATCAATGAACATATCCAGATCCCCACTTCCCTGCATTTCAATTTGCATAGGTCCACCCGGTATAAATCTGTAACTGCCTTCAACATTCCCAGACGAAGTAATTTCAATCAATGACAAATCAGGAACTGTTATAAAGATGGTGGATTTACCAGATGACCAATAATGACCATGTTGAGTAATGATAAGCTTGCCACGGATTACATTAAATGAAAGATCTGCCAAAATATCTTCGAATCCTTCAAACGATACATTGTACCTGGCTCCCTGTGTCAATACAATATCCACTGATGCATCTTGCTTTAATTCTTTAAATTCTGGTACAGGTATTGAAGTTGTGACATACAGCCCTAAGTCTTTTTGACAACTACATAATAATATCATCCATACGACGAAAGACAACAGTAGTAAACGATTTTTCATAAATTACAGATTTAAACAGTTCTTACCAATAAGACTCCTGATATAACAAAATGTTAGTTAGAGAATCGTTAAGTCCCTGATCAAAGAAATTGAAAGAAACTATTTAATCAATGGATTTTGC
Organism: uncultured Saprospiraceae bacterium; assembly: GCA_937867195.1. Taxonomy (GTDB): domain Bacteria; phylum Bacteroidota; class Bacteroidia; order Chitinophagales; family Saprospiraceae; genus JADJLQ01. The sequence goes on from CALMKY010000466.1 coordinate 3,732, forward strand.
TCATTATATTTACGATAAAATCTAACGATGGAAATAAATAAAATCTACAACGATCCGGGACTGGAGATACGTCAGTCAGAATTTATCTCCAAAGTGTATGGATGGATGTGTGCTGCCTTACTCGTTACTGCATTGGTAGCCTGGGCCATGGCAACGATCCCCGGTATGGCAGAAGGCTTGTTTAGGCACCGATTTTTTTTCTGGGGGATCCTGATAGCTCAATTTGGATGCGTCATCGGGCTTAGCGGATTTGCTCAACGATTGACTACGAAGCAAAACATCGCCATATTCCTGGGATATGCCGTTTTAAACGGACTGACTTTTTCATTCATCTTCCTATTGTTTACATTTTCCTCTATCATGGTCACATTTTTCATCACCGCTTTCTCATTTGGAGTGATGAGTTATTTTGGATATGTTACCAAACAGGACCTGACCACATTCGGAAATATTTTAAAACTGGCACTATTGGGTCTGGTAATAGCTACCGTGGCCAATATTTTTTTCTCCAATGAATCTATGTACTGGATTACAACCTATGCTGGTGTATTGATTTTTGTCGGATTGATTGCCTACGACACTCAAAAATTAAAAGCGATGCATGCGATGAGCGCATCTTCCGCGTCTGATATGCAAAAGACCGCTATTTTAGGCGCACTTTCATTGTATCTTGATTTTATCAATTTGTTTTTGTACTTGTTGCGATTGTTTGGCAGGAGAAAGTAAATCTGAATATACCATTCAACTTTTATATTATTTTTTGGACATCCTCCATCAATACAGCCATGTAAGAAAATATTTTCCAAAGAATGCAAATTAATACCTCCTGAACCATCCTTGTTTATACTAAAAAAAAAGAACCGCATCTATAGAAGAATTTATTCAACTAATTTTCATTAAATTTACTCGGTAAGACTAAGTCAATGAAAGTACGTTTTTTTACACGGGAGTATCCGCCCTATGTTTATGGGGGAGCCGGAGTACACGTTGAATATCTGGCCAGAGAATTATCTCATAGGATGGATGTAGAAGTAAAATGTTTTGGAGATCAGGATGTAGAATCAGCCCATCTTCAAATCAAAGGATACAAAGATAATTTGACAGGGATGGATCATACTCAACCGGAGTTAAGTCCCATTTTTAAAACATTGAATACATGCATTCAGATGAATGGAGGCACCATGAATGCAGACTTGGTACATTGCCATACCTGGTATGCTCAATTTGCAGGTATACTGTCTAAACTTTGCTATGGAACTCCGCTGGTGGTGACCACGCATTCGTTAGAGCCGCTTCGGCCCTGGAAACGTGAACAATTGGGCAGAGGTTACGATGCATCCAGTTGGATAGAAAAGACGGCCATCGAAATGGCTGATGCAGTCATCGCCGTATCGGAAGAAGCAAAACAAGATGTATTGAAACATTTTGAAGTCTCGCCGGACAAAATATCCGTCATCTACAATGGTATTGACTTAGAAGAATATAACGTGACCTCCGAGACATCGGCATTGGAAAAATATGGAGTGGATCCATCCAGACCTTACGTACTTTTTGTGGGTCGTATTACCAGGCAAAAAGGTATTGTTCATTTGGTCAATGCCTTAGCCTATTTAGATCCCGGGATTCAGGTAGTATTGTGTGCCGGAGCTCCCGACACTCCTGAAATCGGTAATGAAATGAAAGAAAAAGTAGAAGCCGTGCAAAAAATCAGAAACCATGTCATTTGGATATCGGAGATGTTAAGTAAACCGGATGTCATTCAATTATATTCTCATGCTGCAGTATTCTGTTGTCCTTCGATATATGAACCTTTTGGGATCATTAATATTGAAGCCATGGCTTGTAAAACAGCTGTGGTCGCAAGCAGTGTGGGAGGAATTAAAGAAGTCGTGACTCCTCAAACCGGCATCTTGGTGCCGCTCGATCAAGAGACAATAGCACCTTTTGAAGCTTCTCATCCTGAAGTATTCGCTCAGGATTTAGCAAACGCAATCAATAAACTGATGAGAGATGAAAAACTCCGAACGGAGATGGGTGAAAATGGCAGAAAGCGTGTAGAAAATTATTTTGACTGGAAGTCTATAGCAAAACAAACTGAAGAATTGTATCACAAAATATTACGCCGTGAAAA
>CALMKY010000467.1 GCA_937867195.1 uncultured Saprospiraceae bacterium
ATTTGAATGGCCCCGGTTTCCATCTTCACATCGACCGGTTTGTCGGCAGAGGTAACTTCTATTTCTTTATCCGTATAACCCAGAAAGCTGATGACCAAGGTGATTGGCAATGCAGGCACTTTTAATGTAAACTTTCCATTTTCATCAGTACCCGTACCGTGGCTAGTACCTTTTTGTAAAACTTGTGCTCCAATCACTGGTTCGTTGTTTTCATCTAATACTGTGCCAGTGATGGTCTGACTACTCATGATTAGCGTAAAAAACAAACAAAAGGGGAGAATGAGGAAATACCTGGTTTTCATTCAAATTCATTTTGATGTAACAATATAAGCAATAAAGTTTACGTGGGAAAGGGGTACGGGATGGAAGTGTTAAAATCTGGTTGGGATGGCAATATGTGTCTCTACATTCTATAGCTCGCTTTACATAATTTTGCAATCAATTTCTGTGCAGAATTTTGAATGTCATCCACATCAGGCAATTCGTTGCCTATACATATCCACATCCTTGAGAAGTGTTGAAGTGATGAAGTGGGCAAGTGGAGAAATGTGTACATTCGATACACTGGGTCAGCGCCTACACAACTTGGATATCAATTTTTTAGCAGATGATTCAATCATCGTAATATTGGGTAATTCATTCCCAATAAATATCCACATCATTTTAAGAGTGATCTGTCTTTCAAGACAATAATCGATCAAAGAAGATTTATTTAATCGATATGCTTCGCGAATCAATCGCTTGATGCGATTGCGATCAACGGAGGATTTAAATTTTTTCTTGGATACGCTCACAGAAAATTGGGGAGCTGAGGATGCATTCTCAATCGATAAATAAATAAGCTTTACGGGAAATGCATTTAAAGCCGAACCGGTTTCGAAAAGTAACCGGATGTCTTTACGGTGAGTTAAACGCTCGGACCTAGGAAATTTGAGATGTCCCGAAGGAATGTGTTCGGGAGTCATGAGATTACTTTACTTTAGGCTCGTCAGCAACCGTCAGCTTATATCTGCCTTTTGCTCTGCGAGCCGATAATACCTTTCTTCCACTTTTGGTAGCCATGCGCTCACGGAAACCATGCTTGTTTGCTCTTTTACGCTTTGAAGGCTGAAATGTCTGTTTCATGACGAAAATTATTTATAAGGGCTGCAAAGATATGGGGAATTTACAATTTATGCAAAGCATCCCTTTGACAATTTTAGAAATTACGATCTTAACTTTATATGCAATCAAAAGACCAAAGTCTTCACATCACACTGAAATTCAAATTAGTAGGATAGTTTTTGGAATCTAATACCTCCTGCACTTTTGAATATAATATTGAGATCAATCCACATTATCATACAAAAACGAATTATTCTCCCTGATTTGAGGCTCGTCATCGGCTGACAAAGTAAATCTGGACATGGTATTTTCTCTGGAAGAAGGCACATCATCCAATACGATATTGCGTCTTAAATAAGCAGGCTGATTTTCCATATCGGAGGTATTGCGCATCTGGTGCAACTGGAATCGCATTTTGCGAGTATTGTCAGAACGTTCCTGGGCAGATTCAAATCGCATTTTGCGGGGTTCCGAATTTGAACCGAATTCTTCCCGATTATTATGAGCGTTCGGTACTTCATTTTTTACCTCAGCTTTTATATATGGTTCTTCAAAATGAGTTTTGATACCAAAATCATCAAAGTCAACTGTTTTGGCATTGGCTGTGGCATCCTGTATATCGAACACTTCATTAAGAGAAGATGCTTTTGGCTTTTCTTCGTCCAATGCTACTTTGATTTCTTCCTTTTGTTTTATTGCCGGCTTGACAATTCCAAAATTCTGTTCGAAGCCTGTCGCGATGATCGTGACATTGATTTTATCCCCCAATCTTTCATCATAACAATTACCCCAGATAATATCCGTGCCATATCCGGCTTCTTCCTGTACGTGTTCAGTAATTTCATATACTTCGTCCATGGTGATTTCTTTGCTTCCATAGGATATATTGAGCAATATATGTTGTGCCCCGCGAATATCATTTTCTTCCAGCAGGGGACTATTTAAAGCATTGACGACTGCGTTTTTAGCCCGATGATCTCCTTCAGCACTTGCGGTTCCCAATATTGCGACTCCGCTGTTGCGCATGACTGTATTGACATCTTCAAAGTCAACATTGATATGACCAGGACGGGTAATTATTTCAGCTATGCCTTTCGCTGCTGTAGTTAAAATATCATCTGCATGACCAAATGCTTCAGAGATCGGCTGATTGCCATAGATCTGCCGCACTTTTTCATTTGAAATGATGATCAATGCATCTACATTTTTCTTCATCTCCTCGATGCCTTCCATGGCTTGATCACGACGGCGCTTTCCTTCAAATGGAAATGGAACCGTAACGATTCCAACTGTGAGAATATCGAGTTCCCTTGCAACTTTAGCAACGATCGGTGCTGCTCCGGTACCGGTACCGCCACCCATGCCGGCAGTAATGAACACCATTTTAGTATTTTCATTCAGCATGGCTTGTATTTCTTCCAGGGATTCAATGCATGCTTGTTTGCCCACCATAGGTTTTGAACCGGCACCTCTGCCAGCCGTTAATTGGGGGCCGAGCTGGATTTTAGTAGGCACATCACTTTGCTCCATGGCCTGATGATCTGTATTGCAGATGATAAAGTCAACGCCGACGATCCCTTGACGATGCATATGAGTGACTGCATTGGATCCTCCGCCACCGACACCAATTACCTTGATGATATTTTCGTTTTCTTTTAATATTTCGAATTGCATAGTCTTTTAATAGTTTTAGTTATTTTGAAATATTGAGTCTTATTGTTTCACCTTGATGATATTTATCTTAAATCGGGATCCGGGGATGGTTCAAAAAAATCTTTGGCTAATCCTAAGAATCGTTTCATCACTCTTCCTCCCGGAGTTTTCGGATCATTTTTAGTACCACTGGCATTGACTATTTCAAGTGGCATTGATTTGGAAGATTCTTCTACTGCAACTGTAGTCGGCAAAACGAGCGTTTCAGCCAATACTAGCTTTTCTTTCTTTGCCTGTGGCCTTAAGGATGCCATCTCATCCCGATGGTGTATGCCCTGCATCAATAAACCAACTCCGGTGGCATACAACGGCGATGAAATGCGATCATTCATTCCATGAGAGAAATGTTCGTTTGGATAACCGATGCGCGTTTGTAATCCGGTATGATATTCACACAACATCTCAAAATTTTTAAGCAGAGCACCGCCACCCGTCAAGACAATACCGCCAATCAATTTTTTTTCATATCCACTTCTTTTGATCTCATACATCACCAAATCAAGTATTTCTTCCATACGCGCCTGAATAATGCGGGCCAGATTTTTCTCCGATATTTCTTTTGGTTCCCGACCTTTTAATCCGGGTATGGTGATGATGCGGTTGTCTACTATTTCTTCCGCCATGGCAGATCCGAATTTTACTTTCAGTTTTTCTGCCTGGTCCGTCATGACCGAGCAGCCTTCTTTGATATCTTTCGTAATGACATTACCTCCGAAAGCTATTACCGCCGTATGCCGGATGATACCTTCCTGGAAAATGGTAATGTCGGTGGTACCTCCACCTATATCAACCAAGACGACACCGGCTTCTTTCTCTTCTTTGCTCAGGACAGCTTCGGCGGACGCGATGGGCTCCAAGGTCATCGCTGCGACTTTTAGATTTGCCCTTTCTACGCAACGAGTGATATTATTGGTTGCGGCGATCTGTCCTGTGATGATATGGAAATTGGCTTCCAGGCGATGACCCGACATCCCGATCGGATCGATGATGCCTTGTTCATTATCAACCGTAAACTCTTGGGGAATGACATGCAATATTTTATCACCCGGATTGAGGCCAAGTTTGTGCATGTCTTGTACGAGTCTGTCGATATCCTCCTTACTAATTTCAGTTTCAGCATTTTCCCGAGCCAGGATGCCGCGATGCTGCAATGATTTGATGTGCTGACCGGCAATGCCAACATATACTTCCTGTATTTCACATTGGGCATCTTTTTCCGCGAGATCCACTGCATCGATGATCGCCTTTACGGTTTTATCAATATTGGCAATGACCCCTCGAAGCACACCTTCCGATTCTACTTTGCTGGCACCGATTACATCGATCTTACCATACTCATCTTTTCTGCCGACAATGCAAGATACTTTGGTGGTGCCTATATCCAAGGCAGCGACCAGATTCATTTTTCTAAAGTCTTTTGCATTCATCTTTGAATTGGTTTTAGTATTAAAAAATATTGATTGCTGTTTAAGTTTTCTTTGTACATATGACCTGGCCTTTGAATTTGAGATTGATTGAATAATATTTTTCCCATCCTTCGGCAGGTAATATTTTCCTATATACTTTCTTTAAAGTTTCCAGTTTTTCTTCGAGATTTTGCAGAGTGCCGATGTAAATCCGAGAGGGCCCTAACTTTGGTATGATGACCCACTCATTATGATCCCCTGCTATAATTTCTTCCACCAAGGCTTCCAGTACATTGTCATGACTGATGGTGGTCGCGAGGTCATACAAATCTTTTTCCTGTCCCGGTCTTTTTATATTCAAGGTATCCCTGGTAATTATATTATCCAGGTAAGCGACCATGACCCTGGGTGAATAATGATTCGATGCAGGCATCGTGGTGCCGTCTTTATCTACATACATGCTTTGACCGGTAGAACTCAATATTCTAAACAAAGGCTCTCGTTGCTTTACCAGGATATTGAGTCTGTTATTCGCATCTACATATACATCTGTAGATTTGATAAAGTCCAAAGATTTGAGTTGAGATTCAATCTCGGGTACATCCAGTTTCTCAATCGGTACTTTGGTAAAATCAGAACTAAACTTCTTTGTAATCTTTTCTCTCATTTCCTGATTGGTAATAAAATCATTACCACTGTCAAGATGTTTCACATCGATGACCATCGGACCCGTCAGCGACCTTTGTTTATGTCTTCCGGCCCGGTCGTACATCACCATAAATACCAAGAGGGTAGCTACCAAAGCATACCTTACGATATTTTCATTTGATGTAATATTTTGCCAGAATTTCCTCATGCAGCTTGTGGAATGAGTTTAAATATTTCATCGACGATGCATTTAGCAGCGTCCGGCCGGGCTAAGGCGACCTGTGCACTTTTCATCTGCGATTGTTTCAGATCATCCCGGACTAAAGAAATGATTTGTTGAATTGCCTTTGATTTGGATTCACTGTCCGGAATCATCATGGCAGCCCCTTTAATTTCCAACGACAAGGCATTGTGCCTCTGGTGATCTTCAGCTACATAAGGTGCCGGAACCAGGATCGCCGGTTTTTGAGCTATCAATAATTCCGAGATGGTCAAAGCGCCGGCCCTGCACAAGATAACATCAGCTGCAGCAAATGCAAGATCTGCCCTTTCAATAAATGGCATGGATCGGATGTTGGGTGATGCATAATCTGGTGTATCATACACTCCAATGCCTTGTTTACCGAATTGCCAAATCCATTGAACATCTTTTTGTTCTTTCATCAGGGTTAGATTTGCGTCCACCGTTTCATTTATTGTTTTAGAACCAAGACTTCCTCCCATGATGAGGATGGTCTTTTTATTTGCATCCAGACCAAAATAGGAGATGGCTTCAGGTTTCTTAGCATCCATATTTACCAAATCTTTTCTGACAGGATTACCTGTCAATATGATTTTGTCTTTGGCAAAAAATTTATCCATACCCTCATAAGCAACACATATTTTTCGTGCTTTCTTTCCAAGGTGGATATTCGATTTTCCTGCAAACGAATTTTGTTCTTGTATCAGGGTCGGGATGCCAATCCAATTCGCAGTATACAATGTCGGCCAGCTTGCATATCCACCTACGCCGATCACGACATCCGGTTTATACGATGCATTGATTTTATAAGCTTGAAAAAACGACTTTAAAACTTTATAGGGCAATCCAATATTTTTTAAAAATGAGGACCTGTTAAAACCGGCAATGTCTAATCCGGTAATAGTAAATCCTGCAGCCGGCACTTTTTCCATCTCCATTTTACCGTTTGCGCCTACAAATAAGATCTTGGTATCCTTTTTACGTGATAGAATTTCCTGCGCAATGGCGATGGCGGGAAATATATGACCACCCGTACCCCCACCACTAATGATCACTTTCATCTTCATCGGTTATGAGGGTGAGAGAATCAGGTTTCGGATTGGGTATCGTGATGGTGTTGGGTATATTTGTTTTTAAGATTGGATTTATATTGGATTGGTCTGTGACGGAAGCAGTATTGGAATTAAGATTTTCCCCTGAAGTACCGGTCGTGGTAGATTTTGATTTTGTACCGGATGAAGGAGTCGTTTCGGTTTGTTCTTCATTCATACCTTCAATGTATTTGCTAACGCTCATAATCATACCGAATGCAATACTTGTAAATAAGACAGATGTACCACCCATACTGACTAATGGAATCGTCAGCCCTGTAACCGGTACAAGATTCACCGAGACCGCCATATTGGCAAACGCCTGCACCACTAAATTGAGAATCAATCCCATGGCCAGCATGGCACCAAAGGCTTTAGGACTTTTCATTACAATACGGGAAACTCTAAACAATAACCAGAGAAATAAAATGACAATACCGACCGCACCAAACAATCCGTATTCTTCACAAATAATGGCATAGATATAATCAGCATAAGCAGCAGGTAAAAAGTTTCTTTGCGAACTATTCCCCGGCCCTACCCCGCTCCATGACCCATTGGCGATGGCGATCTTGGATTGAACGACTTGATAGCCTCCATCTGAATGAAGGAAATCATTGATTCGACTTTTCCAGGTAGCAACTCGTACAAAATCGGGATCGATATAATAAATTAATACCACCAATCCAAACAATAATAGACCAAAGAGTCCCATCATCGTGATGTATCTGAAAGACACTCTGCCGACAAACATCAGCATCACCGAGGTAAGAAATAACAATACAGCTGTCGAAAGATTAGAAGGCGCTATTAATCCGCACACAATCAATACCGGAACCATGATGGGCACAAAAGCACTTTTAAAATCTTTAATATAATCCTGCTTATTGGAAAGAGATCTGGCTAAATAAATGATCAAGGCGAGACGGGCGTAATCGCTAGTTTGGTTTGTTCCGCTTGAGCAAGCAGTGTAATCAATAAGACGGCGCTGATGATTTTGACGAATCGTGACATGCAAAGCTCCTGGTGAATTAGATCGGTTTGTCGTTGCGTGTGCGGGAAACCGCGCAGCGGTACAGTACCGCGACAGTGATGGAGCGGCG
>CALMKY010000468.1 GCA_937867195.1 uncultured Saprospiraceae bacterium
AAGAATTTTATTTGTAAAGAAATAGGTGATCCCGTGCAATGCACCCTTTCCATCAAAAAAGATACTTTACCGGCATCCAATACCAATGCAGGTAAAAAGATTAAATTGACTGCCATCACTTCCTTTACCCCAAAATTATATTTTTGGAGTACTGGTGAAACGACCCCGAGCATTCTCGTAGAAAAATCAGGCGAATATTGTGTAACCGCCAGCGATGGTGTTTCGTGTAAACAAATTACCTGTATAAAAATAGATCTGGGTACCACCACCCCACCTGCATCTTGTTCTGCCGCTATTGTCGTCAAACCCATTAGCACCAAAGAAGTAAAACTATCGGTTAAAGTTGATGGCAACTCTCCCCTGGTGTTTAAATGGAGCACAGGTGCGACATCATCTTCTATTTCTGCAAAAGTATCCGGACAATACTGCGTTACGCTGATCGATGGCACAGGGTGTACAGCTAAATCCTGCGTGATCGTCGATCTGGATACTTCGGGCAATGGTATCCTTTCACCGGATAAATCGAATGCAGGATTGATTGCCAATGAAAACAGCAAAATTCAAACCTTATTACTGTATCCCAATCCATCGGGTGACAAAGTGAACATTTCCATACAAGGTCATATACCGGGTGAGGGCATGATTTCCGTTGTAAATTTGTATGGCAAACAAGTGTACCAGGAAAAAGTAAAAGTAGGGACGGATGCATACAAAGATGATTTAGATCTATCCTTTTTACCGGCAGGGGTATATCAAATCGTATTTGAGCAAAAATATATTAGTATTAAAAATAAATTAGTCATTGCCAGGTAATAAAGAGTTGTTATGAAGCCCTGATATACAAAATAGAGTTGGCTCAGGGCTATTTTAAACAATCTTAGGAGGAAAGAGTATAGATTGATCCCGGATCAGGGCATATTAAAAGGATGTAGCAAAGGTGATCGCAGGTCGCAGTTTCGCCTGTATGAGTATTGCTATCCATATTTAATGGGCATTGCCTTGCGTTATCACCGGGATCGCGACGAAGCAGCTTCCAGTGTCAATCTTGCCTTTCTCAAAATTCTGAACAATATCTCCAAATATGATCCAAGCCAATCTTTTGGAGGCTGGACCCGACAAATTGTAATTCGTACGATCATTGATGAGTATCGCAAAGAGAAGCGATTTCGGGATCAAATCATGTCTCATGATCATGACAGCGGCATACTGCTCAATGGCAACCATGTCGAACACAATCATGCCGAGATCAACCTGAGTGTGGAGACGCTCACCGGATATCTTTACCAGCTGCAGCCAATGACATCGAGCGTGTTTAATTTATTCGTCATCGATGGATACAGTCATAAAGACATCGGTGATATGCTGGACATTTCAGAGGCAGCATCTAAATGGCATCTGTTTACTGCACGAAAACAATTACAAGAGATTATTCTAAAAGAAAATAAACCATACCAACCAACTAGTGTACCTTCTAAAATCGAAACCGTATGAAAACGAATATGTGGGTCGATCAACTATATAAAGATCAACCATACGAGCAGGGTATCCTGCTCGATCAGAATCATTGGCTGCAAGCCGAAGCCATGATCCTCGCACAGGAAAAAGAAAAACGCAGACGAAGATTATTCATCATTTTGTTTGCAGCAGGATTATTATTAATCGGAAGCCTTGCCTGGAAAATTGGCTATACCAAACCAGCATCCAAACCTGAAGAAGAAAAAATAAATCCTGCAGTACCGGTTGCTGATCCGGGCATAGCTCATGTATTGCCGGAAGAAATTTGCGATCCAATCTTGAAAGAAAACAATATAGCTTCTAAATCAAATTCTAAAATTGTCCCATCGGTTGAACATCTAACCATTGAACAAAAACGAACAGCAGGCATAAATAAAAACAAAACAACACATCATCCATCCATCCAATCCCAAAACAAAGATTTTATTTCTTCGAATTTTAAGCCACAGAATGATAAATTAATTACGAAAACAAACGATCCAAAAAATAAAATTGCTTCCGCTAATTCCATCGAAACCTTAAAGGCAACCAAATCGATTCTTCAAAAAGAAAAAAATACAATTCAGGAGAAGGCGTTACCTAATATGAATGTAATTTCAAGTAAAGAGTTGGCCATAAGTGAAAACACGCAAGACCTCAATACCAATGCAATTCCTCAAACTCAATCCAGATATTTTGAAGAACCGGCTTTCTTGAATTTTGAAGATCTTCCCTTGGAAAAAGAAAAATATATTCACGGGACGACCGTCTTCCTGGAAGATCAACCCATTGTACTGAAAAGAAATCATTGGAAAGAAACTGGTTTACAAATGACCCTGGCTCAGGAATCAGGCCTGAATGGTAATAGTGCTTCGATCGGTCAATTAAATTTTGCTTTGTTCCAATATCGTGAACTGAAAGACAGATTTTTCTACGGTTATGGTATGGGATACACGTCCGGATTTAATAAGACCCGTTATTCCAAATTAGTATCTACTTATTTATATCAGGGTTTTAGCGGAGATTATCAAAATCTTGGAGTAAGACCTCAATGGCTCAATTATGTAAATGCACAGGTTCATCTTGGTTACCGGTATAAAGATCATCGCTTTACATTGAGCACCAGTCCTGAAGTATTGATTGGTGCCAAAGGGAATATTGATCAATTGAAATTTACCAATGGTGTAAAAAGTCTTAGCCAGGCGCAAGTGGTTTCTTCTAACGAGGGTTGGCTTGGTAAAAATTCGGTTACTTCATTTTCGTGGAATGCAAGTTTTGCTTACGACTATCGAATCTGGAATCTATTGGCCATCGGGGTCCAGGTAAACCATTCTTTGCTATCTCCTTTCAGGCAATTGGATAATGAATTAAAACAACCCGGCAATACAAATTGGTACACCGGTTTCAGAATATCATATTTTATAAAGTAATAGAGATGAGAAAGATATTTTTTCTAATCATATGCATCGGTTTGATGACTTGTAAGAAAATTGACATTGTCATGAACGATCCGAACAATCCAAACAATGGTCAGACGGGCCAGGTGCAGCCGATATTCCAGATAAACGGCACCCTTGGAAATAACCCGTTGAAAATAATTGCCGGGCAAAATAATATCGAAATGGCCACTGATTTCTCTGCTGCCAAACTGCAATTGGTTAATCTTACAGGTATATTTAAATCAAAAAACTGTACTGCCAATTGCAAAGGATCTTTCCGGTTTAATATTCGGCAAAACAATCAGTTGATTCCCAACCCGGGCAGCAATCAAAATTTAAAAGGGACTTATGTTTATTATTTAGGCATCCGCGATAGTTTAAAAGTAAGTACTAAAAACACATCCACTTTATCTTCCAGCAGCACTGCTAAATATTCGTATGTGTGGACCGTCAACGATAGAAGTATTTCCGATAACGAATCGGTCATCTTTAATTTTAATCCCGATAATATAACCAAAGTTTGTTTGAATATAAAACATCCGGACGGCAGCAAAGCGAGTCAATGCCAGGTCATGTCGTTTACTAACCTCGATTCAGCGACGGCTTTTAAAGTAGATCTGAAAAATGAAAAATCGAACAGCAATTGGGTATTAACACCACTGATTTTCGGTGCAGGTCCGTTTAAATACCAATGGGATGGTCAGCCTGTCAAGGATGCAGGTCAACTGGAATATGAAGATGCTAAAGGATTTACCGGATGTCTCACAGTAACCGATCGATATGGGAATACTGCTAATACCTGCGTCGATATATCCTCCGGCGGAAAAATTAAAAGCAAAGCTAATTTCGATATGTATACCGATCAGGCCAGTTTATTGGCTTGGCTTCAGTTCAGTACGGTCGACCTGACTTATATTGATGATAATGGCCTTGAATGGAATACCAATGCTTCCAAACAAACCCTTTCAAGTTATTTTAATATTGTAGAAGACGTTGCTTTTGATAAAAACGACAAAGGTCAAAATACAAGAAAATTAAAAATCGATTTTAATTCGGTTTTAGTAAATAAGAATGGGCAGACAATGCCGGTGAAAGCAAATGGAGTAATCGCTGTGGCGGTTCCGAATTGATAATACCAGGATTTCTCTCAGTATACTATTCATCCCAAACTTCTGCAAGCTTCACCTTGACGATGCAGTCTGTATCAAGTGAAAAATTAAATGGCACATTTGGATCAAACAAAATAGTTTCGTATACATTCAACTCATTTAATTCAAATATTTCAATAGAATTTTGATCCGGGTCTATGATTAAATAATACTTGATACCAAAATGTTGATATACGTTTAATTTATTATTTCTATCCTTCAAGGCAGTAGAGGGTGAAATAATCTCCACGACCAAAACGGGAGGAAAATCAAGATATGACTGTTTTATTTCATCGCAAACAATTAACAGGTCAGGTTGCACGATAGTATCCTCCTCTACTTTTATATCCAGAAATTCGTATGTCTTACACTTCTTACATCCTCCTTCTTTGATTGCAAAATAAAACAATGCGTTGATAACCGATGCAATTCGTTGATGCCTTGGAAGCGGAGCCGGGCTCATGGCATACGGAATGCCTTCAATGATTTCCCATCTACCTTCCCATTTACAATAATCAGCATACGTATAATACGGAAGAATTTTATATCCATGCGATGCCTGTGACATATTGTAAAGATACGCCTTCTAAATAAGATGCAATTGATTTATAAATTCGTTCCACTCTGAAATGATACCCATGATCGGTTTGTGTACAATTTGATCTCCCTCGAATAAATTTACCATACGATCATTCAATTCATCAAAATCTCTACAAATAACACATTTCCCTACCCCATCAAAATTTGAAATATTTCCTCCACCAAGCGATAATACCGTTACATCATTCACAATGGCCTCCGCAACCGCCATACCATAGGTCTCCATTCCGGACGTATCGATATATGCGAGCGAACCAGCCAGCAGATGGATAAAATCGGATTGATTCAATTTTCCCTTGATTTCAATTATGGAATTCAATAGCTTACTGTTAGCGATTTTATCCAGGCATTCTTTGACATATTCTGTATCTGAACTCATATCCCCACATAAATAAATTATAAAATTTTCGGGAAATGAATGCTCATTCAAAGAATCAAGCCACAGGGACAACAATTTTCTCCTTTCCCAGATAGCCCCCCATACAAAATATTTTTCCTTTGTCAAATCTTGACGCAAATCGTATTGCTGGATAAAGGGCTTAACAACCACACAGGGTATCGAAGCACCGATCAACGATTGTATATGATGGCGCGTAAACTCACTATTGGCTATGAACGTATCGAATAGCATCAATTGCCGAATGGTTTTATCCGGATCCCGGTTATGCGGGTTCATGGTCGCCAGCATATGCACTATGAGATATTTTCGGGCGTTTTGATGTATAAAATTTTCATCTAATGAATCTAAATACAGAGTATCGACAATGATGGAATCTTCCTTGGTGGTGTTCAAAGTCCAAATTTCGTCAATGGATAGCCTGATGCAAGGCTTATTCAATTCATCAAATGCTTTTAGTATCTGCCGGTTGAAAATATTACCACCCGATGTAAAACTATTAGGATCGGGTGCCAAAAAGTACATCATAGGGTATCGATCTCGTTTTCATAAGAGGCCCAGGCAATATGGGATTCGCCCAATTCTATTTTTAAACTGCCTTTAAAATTCAATTCTTTTCTTTTGGCGACTTCAGTATGGATATAATAGGCGATGTATTCTGTCGTACTGATTTTGTTTTTAAATGCCGGTAGTTCGTCCAGGTTTTTATAATGCAAAGGCTCCAGGACTTCTTTTAAAATTTTAGCCGCCAGTCCGATATCGATCAATACATTCATATCATTCAGTTCATTTCCCGAAAATATTGCATCGACTACATAGGTGGCTCCATGAAGCCCACTGGCAATACCAAATCCCGGATGGTCGAGAGAATGGGCAATCATGATATGGTCCCTGATTTTTATTGAATACATACATCTAAACTAATGAATAGAGCCGACTTATTTTGTAGATGAATTTCCAGGTTCCCGTTCGATTATAAGATTGATCTAATTTGTTTATGCAAGCTTAAATTTAATAGGCGTGGTACCTGCTATTCGGGCAATTATCTTCCTGGCTTCCATATCAAGTTTTACCCATTCCATATACCATTCAACAGAACCGGTAAAATTTATTTTGCCTATTTTAAAATCCTCCCTTATTGCATTTAAAATATCTTTATGACTGACCTCCACTTGCAGCCTTAGACATTTCAAAATTGATTTTTCCAGAATGGTATACTTTTCTTTATCCATGCTTATAGCTTTCTTGCCGGCGGGATGCTTGAGAAGAATTTTTTGTTCCATGCTTATAGAGTTATATTTTAGTAACAGGGCTTAAAAGAATTCAGTTCGCAAATATAAAGCTGGGTATATACTGATGATTGCTTTAATATTGAGACCCAAGAGTACAAAAATGGAATAATGGTCACATCCCATTCAATTTTTCTTGTAGTTATATGGAAAATAAGTCTCCCATTTCCAGGGCGTAAATGTGTCGCCAATTAAAGTCTCCAACAGTTCCTTAAAAATCAATTCTCCATTGGCGCTGTTGGTCATGATGATGATGGAAATGCCTTTATCCAAAAAATTAATATTATAATTCCGCCAGGCATCGTCGTGTCCTTCTTTGAAAAATGCACGCCCGTATTTACATTTTAAAAGCCCCCAACCAAGTCCATACGATAAGTCTATTGCTTTGTTTTCTGTCGTAGTTTCCTCTGTAATGGGTGGGAACTGAACTTTTGAAAATATTTTAATCTGAGGCCTCAGCATTTCACTGTACCATTTTTTATCCAGGCCTTTTTCTTGCATGACCGCTTCTATAAATTTTGAATAGTCCGAAATGGTCGTTACCAATGAACCGCTTGCCACCGGTGTCGTTCGCTTTTTCTTTGGATTCAAAGCACCATTTTCCAAATGCCCGATGGCATAATTATCATCAAATTCCTTATGCCAGATAAATCCGCTCCTTTTCATACCCATCGGTTTGAAAACTTTCTCTATAGCCAAATCTTCCACGGTTTTGCCTGTGATCTCCTCTTCTACTAATTGCAGGAGTTTTAATCCTTCTCCTGAATACGCATATTTAGATCCGGGAGTAAAATAAATTCGCATGATACCCAGCGTATCTTCGACTCCCGTCGTCGGATGAAGCCATCTTATATTCGGCAGCCCTGTCGTATGACTTAAACACATCCTCGCCGTAATTAACTTCCATCTATCATCCGATTGCAGGTCAGCAAAATATTCGTAACCAGAAATGGGCTTGCTCAAATATTGATACAGTGGCTTATCTAAATCGATTATTTTCTCCTGCACTATTTCATGGTCAAATAAGCAAAGACTGCTTTACTAAAAGAGGCACCATACATTACAGAAGCCGTGTCCAATAATTCTTTTTCAGGCTTGTTTTTATAGCCATACGCTTTAATATAAACTGTTTTCCTGTTATTCAGAATGGCCAGGTCGAGGCCCTGCACATTTGCCGTATCCATTAAGCGCTTTACCGTTTTATCAATCTCAGAGGATGAAATTTTGCTGCCATCCAGCTTTATGATTTGCTTATTTTGTCCTGATATCAGGATGGATAAAAATAGAAAAGCAGGTAAAAAGATAAATTTCATTTTTAGTTTAAAGTTAGATGTTTTCGTTTTAGCGTGAAGCCCAATGAGTAGGCTCTTTGAAGATAGTGAACTTGATAAGCAATCATGCAAATCTCTCACGTATCAAGGCTTCAATGCACTTTAAGGTGTCTTAATAATTCTTCTTATCCAATAGATCTTTAAATCGATCAGCTTATTCCAACAAAAAGTCTGATTGCCCTGTATAATCGAGTCTTGTCCCAAGAATTTTTTTACGTTCTGATTCACTTACGTTATTATTTTCCTCAAGCAGTAATA